>NZ_JAYMYJ010000125.1:0-45957 GCF_035668035.1 Candidatus Thiothrix phosphatis
TTGAGCGGCTCACATATTCTAAAGCCCCCGGCTTTGCCGGGGGATACTTACTATTACGATTGTTAATTGTTGCTTACACTTAACATCCATTGATAATTTCAAAAAAATTGGGGCGATCATGAGGCAGTTTTTATGGGGGCAAGGCTTGGCGTGGGGGTGCTGTCTGGCGCTTATTGCGCCGCTAGACGCCTACGCTTTGTCGGGGCAAGTCTTTCGGGATGGCAACGGCAATGGCGTCAGGGACAGCGGGGAGCGGGGAGTTCCCGGCATTACGGTGAGGGCATTCGTCAATGGAACGCCGGAAACGCTGGCGGGAACCGTGACTTCCGGCGCTGATGGCTCTTACACCCTCAGCGGCGTTTCCGGGCCGGTGCGGGTTGAGTTCGAAATTCCGGCGGCAGGCTGTAATGCCGATAGCGCCGTGGATTTTTCCGCGCCAAATGCTCAACACTATGGCTCTTCCGTCCAGTTTGTGGATGGCGCGGATACGGGCATCGATTTCGGGGTGCTGAATGCGGCGGAATATGTGGTGTCCCCCAACCCGACCATGTTCACCTCCTTTATGTATGGGGGGAGCGCCAAAGCGGGGACGGTTTCCGGCAATGCTCCGGCGCTGTATAGCTATGCGTATAAAAACTCAGGGCGGGCGGCCAGTTTGGGCAGTGTCCCGACCTATCCGGGGGAGGTCGTTTCCCCAGGCAATGCGCCAGACCCTGTCGTCGTGCTCAAACAGCAACAGGTAGGGACTACCTGGGGCGGGGCTTATTCCAAACAGGCCAAGCGGCTGTTCGTCTCCGCCTTTTTGCGCCGCCATGCAGGCATGGGGCCGGATGGTTCCGGCGCGGTGTACATGCTGGATCCTGATGCGCCACCCAGCGGCACACCCAGCTTTTTCAACCTGGATGCACTGGGCTTCGCCACTCGGGGGAGTGGGACTTATACCGCAACGCACCCCGGCTTTAGTGCTGTCATCGGTTCCAACAGCAATCGTGGTCTGGGGGATGCGCCGAATACGCTAACCCATGATGCAGCGGCTTTCGGGCAGGTGGGTAAAGTCTCCTTGGGGGATATGGATCTGTCGGATGATGGACGTTATCTATTTGTTACCAACCTCTATGACCGTAAGCTCTACCGAATTGATTTACAAAATCCAACAGCTCCGGTTGTGCCAGGTGCTGCTCAGGTGAAAGCCTATAGCAATGCGCCATGGCTGGGGTTGAGCTGCGCCAGTGGCGTAGCCCGTCCGTTTGGTTTGAAATATTATCGCAGCAAAATTTACACCGGGGTCGTCTGTACAGGGGAAAGTGGCACAGCTTCGGCCAATAACACCCGCGCTTATGTTTATGCGGTTGATCCTGAGTCAGATGGCTCCGGAGCCAGCATTGCGGTCGAATTCCCGTTGAATTACGACAAGCAAAATGTAGATGCCCTAGGTACGCCCAAGGGCTGGTTTAACTGGACAGATAATTTTGGTTCCCTGGCTATGAAAAATGCCGGGGGGGCTGCCGCCAACCCTCAGCCAATACTGTCGGATATTGAATTTGATAGCGATGGCTCCATGATCCTGGCTTTTGCCGATCGCGCCGGTTTCCAGTTGGGCTACAACAATTACGCGCCGTCATCGTCAGATACCAACCAGTATTCCGGTTTGGTGGGTGGCGACATTTTACGGGTATACAAAAATCCAGGCACTTGCAGTTACCAACTGGAATCCAATGGCCAAGCGGGTAACCTGACATCGTCTTCCCGGACATACGCCCAGGATATGGCGGACTATGGCGCATTCCTGCATGCAGGCCCAGGGACGCCTAATGGCGCGGGCAGCGCTTTCACCAGTTACACCGACTCTGGCAATAAGCGGCGGGAATTTTATTTCGGGGATTATGCCGAGTTGAACGGCGACCGTTATCCACGCGAGACCCACGGGGAAGGCATCTTTGGCTCTTTGGCCTTATGGCCCAGTTCAGGGGAAGTGATTGCCACAGGCATGGATCCTGTCGCCGATTATCCGGGCTCTGGTGGCACGTATAAGCTCAGCAACACCACGGGTGCCAGGAATTCGGGGTACAACCTGTATGACGATACGGATGCGGCGACTTATATGCTGCGGGACCAATGGGGATACGCCTCTGAAGTTTCGACCATGGCGAAGTCTGCGGGCTTGGGTGACATTGAAATTACTGGTGACATTCCGGATATTGAGATCGGCAACCGCATCTGGTTGGACACGGACAAGGATGGCATCCAAGATGGCGATGAAACCGGCCTGGATGGTGTGGAAGTGCACTTGATTTGCGGGGCGGATACCGCCACAACCACCACCGCCAACGGCGGGCAATATTATTTCACGAATGCCGCCGGAGGCAACGCCACCTTCATGGGCAGCGGCGAAAGCTGTGTGGTGCAGGTCGACAATACACAACCAGCCGTCGGCAACCGCAAACTTAGCCCGCAAAACGCAGATGGCGTCACGGACAACAACCCGGTCACCGATTTGCGCGATTCCGATGCGGCGGATAACGCGGGTAAGGCGGAAATTGCCTTCACGGTTGGCAATGCGGGCGAAAACAACCATACGCTGGATATTGGTTATGAGCGGTTGACGGATATTTCATTGGTGAAAACCGTGGATAAGGCCAGCGCCAAACGGGCGGAAAATGTGGTGTATACCCTAGTCGCCACCAATAACGGGCCTGATGCTGCAACCGGGGTGCAGGTGACTGACGCCTTGCCCGCAGGTGTGACTTATGTCAGTGATGACAGTGGTGGTGATTACAATGTGGCTTCTGGTGTATGGGATGTTGGCGCTTTGCCCAATGGAGGGAGCCGAACCCTGAACATTACGGCCAAACTCGACTGACGCTTGTAAGGCTTTTTGCTTTGCGATGGCTGGAGGGTTCCTGCTGTTGGGCGCTTGAGGTTTGTCATAGCGCCCAACAGTGGCCGTAAAGTCCGTGACGGCCAATCAGTTTGAATGTTAAGCCAAGCTCAGGCTTGCAGGGTTGGGTGCGTTTTCCGGTAGGCCGCCAGCAAGCGCTGGTGCATGTCGCAACCCTTCAGCTCCAGCGTCGGTGCAGTGATTCCCCAAAAGCGCAGGCTGCCGTCCAGCAGGTTCTGTGCCTGTTGGAGGGTGGGGGCGCTGTACAGCGTTTCGAGGTTGGGGGCGTAACCTTCCGCGTCTTCCATGTCCAGCAAGGTTTCGATGCAACGGTAGACACGGCGGTGGTCGGGGCTGATTTGTTCAAAGTGGCGCATCCATTGGCAGCCTTCGCGGATGGCGTCTTCATCGTGCATCACCAGCGCCAGCAGGGTTTTGAGTTCGCCTACGCGCAAATCGGCCCACAGCGTGCCGGGGTCAGGGGCCAGCCCGATCAATGCGGTGATGGGTTGGTGCTCATCCAACCCCATGTCTTCAATGGCATCGAACAGTTCGGCGCATTCCTCATCATCCAGTTCCGGCAGTTGCAGGATGGCTTCACGCACGGCGTTGCCAGCGCTGTTGTTGTCCCATTCCAGGTCATCGGTCTGATAGATTTCTGACATTTCCGGCACGATGATGCGGCAGGCGTATACGCCCAGGTGTTCGTAATCCATGATGTAAATGGCGTAATCTTCGGCGTGGATCCGATCCATCAGGTATTGGCATTCTGCCTCGGTGTCGCCGCTGAAGTTCCAGTCGGCAAACGCATAATCCGGTTCGCCCCACAGGAAATCCCAATGCACCGGACTGCTGGAGTCGATGAAATGGGTTTCAAGGTTTTGTGGCGAGGCCACATCTTCCAGGTCGAAACTGGGTTCGGAGAAACCGGCCAGCCGATCCAGCGCCCGGCCTTGCAGCAGTTCGGTCAGGGAGCGCTCCAACGCCACCTCGAAACGTGGGTGTGCGCCGAAACTGGCGTACAGGCCTTGGTCTTCCGGGTTGAGCAAGGTGACGCACATGACTGGGTATTGTCCGCCCAGCGATGCGTCTTTCACCAGGATGCCAAATCCGGCGGCGCGCAATTCCCCAATGCCAGCCTGAATGTGTGGATAACGGGCAATGACCTCTTCCGGTACATCCGGCAGACAGATTCCTTCAGCGATAATGCGGAACTTGATGTGGCGTTCGAAAATTTCCGATAGCGCCTGGGTGCGGGCTTCGGTCTTGGTGTTGCCAGCGGACATGCCATTGCTGACATAGAGGTTGCCGATCACATTGACTGGAAACCACACGGTTTCGCCGTCGCTCTGGCGCACGTAAGGCAGCGCACAGATGCCGCGTTCCTCGTTGCCGGAGTTCAGGTCAACCAGTTTCGCTGCGTCCAGCGTGGAGTCAGGGTCGTAAAAGGCGAGGCTGTCCTCGTCGAGCAAACCCTCTGGCAAACTGCCGTCACTATTCAGGGGGAACCATTTTTCCTCCGGATAATGAACGAAGTTACTATTGGCAATGGTTTCGCCCAGATAAAAATCCGCCCAGAAATAATTGGTGCTGAGGCGCTCGAAAAATTCTCCCAATGCGCTGGCCAATGCAGCTTTTTGCGATGCGCCTTTGCCATTGGTGAACAATAAATGGCAGTCGCGGTCGCGGATATGCACCGACCAGACATTGGCGACCGGGTTCAGCCATGAGGCTTCTTCGATATGGAAACCCAGGTTGAGCAGCTTTTCCTGCATAGACGCAATCGAAATTTCCAGCGCCGCATCTTTGCCGGGAATAAAAGTTTGTTCTTGCATGAAGGAACCCGTTTGGTAGTCGTTCGTCAAAATTGGTATGGACTATTTTAACGCACTGCACAAGCGGGCGTCTCATTATTCGTTATAATCGGATATTGTGCCCTGTATGCAGAATTCTGTGCCTCCTGCATAAAAATAGGTAAAAAGGAATGAGTATGCCCTGGAGTGGCTGCGCGTGGAAAAAATGGTTGTCCGGTATCCTGTTATTACTATTGGCGGTTGGAGGCGGCCTATATCTGTCTAATAAATGTGACGGAGTAAGGGCGGATGCTGCGCCTGCCGATTTGCGCCAGTTACGTGAAACCCTGCTGGCGGATCCTGGCAGTGTCAGCGGCCACTGGTTGCGGACACTGAATCCGCAGGTCAAGGATGTGCAGGGCGATTTGGTCTGGAACAGCCAACAACAAAAGGGGGTCATACGCATTCGTGATCTGCCGAATCCCAGCAAAGGCGCTTTTTATCATTTGTGGCTGTATGACGCCCGAGGCGACGACAAGCCCGTTTCCGGTTTGGTCTTGCGGCGGGGGGCTGGGCGTGAGGAATTGTTTGCCTTAATCAAGGTGGATGCCCCGGTTCTGGAGCCGTATAAGTTTGTTTTGAAGTTGGAAAAAGAGGGGGATGAGGAGAATGCCCAAGTGCTGCTAATGGTCCAGCCTTAAAAGCGCATTGCTGCTTAATTGATGATGCTGCCTAAATGCCCCATAAAATTATCCATTCTTTGATGCAAGATGAATAATCTTTTATGGCTATATGAATATACGTCAATATAAAGATTAACGATGAACTGGCGAATGTTTGTTCGATGATAAAATAATATTAAGGCCAAGTGTAAAGATCACCACAATTCCAAGCATGTTGAATATTTCCGGTATCGGCAATTGCAAGATGCTTATTGTATAAAAGACAATCATAAAAATAATTACATGGGCATCGGATAAATTATCAATTGCCGCCTGCATTTCTTTATTCATAAAATTAATCATTGTAATCAATTCCTTTAGCGAATCCTTGCCGTAGGCCGTCCTCCTCGTGGATAATTAGCAGCCTACTGAGATTCACTTTAACCTTACCTTAATAGTTCAGCAAATTCCTGTATGATTTTTATTAAAATGTTATGCTGGAAATTGACAATTATGGGCGCCTTCTACGCGGCACTCTATAAGTAAACAGGGTTTCTTAACTTCACCTCTTTATCTTTGCGATACTTGCCTGTTTTTGAATAGAGAGAGTCAGGTTATGGATGATAATGTTCCGGTTAAATTTACCGCAGATAATGATTCACGCTTGTTGCTAAAAAACGAACTTTCCCAACGCCAGGCGCAGCTGATGCGTCTTACTCCCGCCAGCAATCCACTGGATCGTGCCAGTACGCAGTTTGATATTGCCGAAATCATGTTGGATCTGGATGAGGCGGGCATGCGGGAAGCGGCCTGGGGCATGACCCGTGAATCGTTCGAAATTTACCGTGATCATGAATGCTGGGAAGATGCTGTGCATTGCTGTGATGTTTTGTACCGTTGCGACTTGCCTGCCTCTGTTCCCGCGCTGGGTAATGGCATTTGGTTGGCGGTGACTTACCCGATTGATCCCGAGCTGACAATCCTGATGCTCAACCATTTGGTTGAGGCGACGCCTGCCAAAGCGGATGGTGCTGCGGTTGCGGCGGCGGTCGCGCATTACATTGCCGACCTGCGTTTGCAGGGTGAGAAACATGACAGCGTGATGTTCCTTACCGCTGCCCTGCTTGGCAAGGTGGCTGAACGCCACAGCGGTGTTAATTCTCAGGACACGATGAACCTGTGGATGAACCGGCTGGGCTTACTTGATTCCAAAATCTTTCTGCCCCGCCTTGGCCAAGTATTGGATGCCATTGTGGAGGGGCAGTGGTGGTATGACCGGGATGAACTGCGCTCGCGCTTGCCGGTGCATTGAGCTGCTTATTATTTGCTGCCGATAAAAACAAACGCATCATTGTTGGAACTGTTGCGCGTCACGCTGTATAGCTGTCTGGTGGTTGGGTTGAAATAGGCGTAGCCGCTGGTGAAAACAGTCCCATTAACGCAGGCGCTGCTGTTGAAGTTGAGGGTGATGCTGTACGCCTTGCCATTCGGGCGGGGGGTAGCCCGTCCGGTAAAAGTGCAGCCATTGGCGCGCGAACCGCTGATTTGGCCGGTGCTGGTAATGCTGTAGGCCGTGCTGGCGTCTGAGTTGTAGGTTGTTTTGCCTGCACCGACGTAGGAACCTGCCAAAGTAGTGAGGCTGGAGGCGGTGTCATAGTTGCCGTCATAGCTGGAGCTGAGGGTGACGATCGCTTGTGGTGAATCATCGTAGGTGAGTGTGTTTGACAGTTGGGATTTGGCTGTGTAGGAGCCATTCATGGTGAGGAAATACTGTCCGCCGGTCTCAAAATCAAAATCGCGGCTGCCAACGGCAGTAAAGGCCCCATTGCTGGAGGAGCTGCCCCCCATGATGACACCGGCTGTTGAACTGCTATTGCCCGCTGCTGAATAAATTGTCCAGTATGAGCCATTGTCAGTGATCAAGCTGGTGACTGTCCGGTTGGTGCTGGTTGTGCCGCGCCATAAGCCTTCAGCGCTTTGTGTGCCGTTGGTGGAGCCGGAGTTGCTGCTGGAGCCCGTGCTACTGTCGGAAGAGCCAGTGCTACTGCTGGAAGAACCAGTGCTACTGCTGGAAGAACCTGTGCTGATGTTATAGGTAGAGGAAGTTGGCGCGCTGGCGGTGCTCAGGTTTGCTCCAGTACTTCCCCCACATGCGCCCAAACCAATGCTCAATATAACGGGAAAAACGGTTTTGCCGATGTTCATGTCCACTTCCTTTTCCAAAGCCGGATTGCCGATAAAATGTTTCCATTACCGTTTGTCCCCGCCATCAGGAGGGGCGTTAACAGCGTTAGCATGACACTAGTCGGCTTATTGCAGTTTGTATGGCGTTGGTTTGCTGAAGTAGCGGTAGTGGCCGATGACCGGCCAAAAGAATAGGGCGTCTTCGATATTGGCCCCATAGCCAACATTGTGCGCCATTAATGGGCGTCCATCAGGTGTGGAGTATTGGGTGACGATACCGATGTGCGCTTGCCCCTTGCCCAGATCCCAGGCTACGACATCGCCCGGTTGGTAGTCGGTGGGATTGTGGGTAACGGGCAACTCCTTGCCTTGACGTTTGAAAAAGGTCATCAGGTTGTAGACGCGCCGATGGTCAATATTGGCGTCAGGGCCTTTCATGCTCCATTTTTTCGGGTACTGGCTGAAGTTTCGCTGCATGTCTTCGTGCAGCGTCTGTTGCAGGTCGACGCCTTGGGCGCGGAAGGCGCGCACGATCACATCGGCGCATACGCCGGTCGTTTCCGGCACATCGCCGTTCGGGTAGCGGAGGCGCACGTAAGCCGGGTCATACGAGCGGGTGATTTCCACCTGCTTTTGGACGGAATCCAGCATTTTCGCCACCTGCGGAGGCGGAACCGGCTTGAGGACGGGAGGCGGTTGCGGCTGGGTGGCAGGCGGTTTGGGGACGACAACCACGGGTGGGATTGGCGGCGGCGCAATAAAACGCCGGTAAGCCCATTCCCCGAGGAAATACAGAAACAGCAGGATCAGGAGCAGCCAAAACAGACGGCGTAACATGGGCTGAGCCTAAACTTGTACCAGGATCCGTCCGTTGGCAATGCTGACCGGGTAGGTTTGCAACGGGATTTCCGCCGGTTCCGTGACAGCTTCGCCAGTCCTGACATTGAATTCGCCGCCATGCAGGGAGCAATGCACCCTATCGCCATGCAGGCAGCCGAGGTAAAGGGAGGCGTCTTCGTGCGTACACATGTCATCCACAGCATAGAAACCGTCATCCAGGTGGCAGATGAGGATGCGTTTGCCGTTGCCGATGTCGACACGTTTCATTTTGCCGGGTTTGATTTCGTTTATACTGCCTGCATCGAGTCGGGAGTCATTCATGAGCACGTCTAACCAAAACGTTTGGATTATGGGATGTGGCGACATAGGCCGCCGTGTGGGACGGTTATACCAAAACGAAGGTGTCAAGGCCATAGGCTGGGTGCGTGGTGAGGAATCGCTGCGGCTAGGGCTGGAGCAAGGGTTGGCGATGCGAAAGGGTGATGTGGATCAAGGCAGTTTTTTCCCGATTTTCGCGTTGGACGAGGCGTTGGTGTACTGGTTCATGCCGCCGCCGCCCAAGGGGGAAACCGATGACCGTCTCCGCCGTTTCCTCAAAGGGGTGGACGCCGCGCCCAAACGGGTAGTGCTGATCAGCACCACAGGCGTCTATGGCGATTGCGGCGGACGCTGGATTGATGAATCCGAGCCGTTGAAGCCGGTCGCCGCCCGCGCCAGACGCCGGGTGGATGCGGAAGAGACGGTGCAGGCATGGGCGGCGCGTTTCGGCGGTGAAACCGTTATCCTGCGCGTACCCGGCATTTATGCTCCCGATCGCCTGCCGTTGGAGCGGCTCAAGAGAAGCGAGCCGGTATTGCGGGAAGAGGAGGCACCCTGGACCAACCGTATTCACGCCGACGATTTGGCGATGGTGTGCAAGCGGGCGATGGAGGCGGCTCCGGCGGGTGCCATTTACAATGCTGTTGATGGCTCTCCTTCCTCCATGACGGCATATTTCAATCAAGTGGCGGATTACGCCGGTTTGCCGCGTCCGCCGCAGGTCAGCCGGGCGGAAGCGCCTGCCGTGATGGGCGCTGGAATGCTGTCCTACTTGCAGGAGTCGCGCCGCATACGGAATGACAAGTTATTGACTGAACTGGGAATCCGGTTACAGTACCCCTCCCTGGCGGCGGGCTTGGGGATGACGGGAGGATAAGTATGGCGGTTGATGACGGATACGATGATGATTTTATCAGTAAAAGCCAGGTCAAGCGGGAGGCCGAAGCGGCGCAAGCGTTGGGCGAACGGTTGATTACGCTGCGCAAGGAGCAGCTTGACCAATTGGATTTGTCGGAAACCCTGCGGGATGCGGTGGAACTGGCGCAGCGCATCACCAGCCATGGTGCATTGCGGCGCCAACGGCAATACATCGGCAAGTTGATGCGGCAGGAGGATACGGCTCCCATTGAGGCCAAATTCGCCGAATGGGAGCGCAAGGATCGGGTCGAGACGGCGCGTTTGCACCGTTTGGAGCATTGGCGGGAACGTTTGCTGACGGATGACGCCGCATTGGGGGAATGGCTGGCGGGGCATCCGGATTCGGATGTGCAACGTTTGCGCACCCTGATCCGTAATGCCCATAAGGAGCAGGCAACCGGCAAGCCCCCCAAAAGCAGCCGTGAATTATTCAAGTTGCTGCGGGAAAGCAGCGCCGAATAACGGTTGCATTTAATCGTACTCGGTGTCTTTCCAGATCCGCAGCACGGCAAACACGTCTTCGGGGGTATGGGTTTCGCGTCCGGCGATTTCTTCCGCCCTGGCGATCACTTCGGGGATGTGGGTGCGCAGGAACGGGTTGGTTTCAAATTCACGCCCCAGTTCAAACGGCACGGTAGGCCGACCTGCGTCAAGCAAATCCCAGCATTCCTGTAGGCGTTGGTCTAGCGCCGGGTTGTCCGGCTCCACCCATTTGGCGAAACCGATATTGTCGACGGTATATTCGTGGGTGCAATACACCAGCGTGTCAGATGGGAGGGCGGCGATGCGTTGCAGGGAGTGGTACAAATCCTGCAACGTGCCATCGAATACCCGCCCGCAACCGTTGGCGAACAGGGTGTCGCCACAGAACAGGCTGCCTTCGCCGTAATAGACAATATGTCCGGCGGTATGCCCCGGCAATTCCATTACGCTAAAGCTGAGGCCAAGCTGTTCGATGCTGACGCTCTGGCCTTCGCCAAGAGGCTGGGTGATGTACGGGATGGATTCATTGACAGGGCCGTAGACCGGCAGGCCGGGGTAGGTTTGCAGCAGTTTTTCAATGCCGCCCACATGGTCGCGGTGATGGTGGGTGATCAGGATGGCGGCTGGCTGCATGTTGCGGCGTTGCAATTCTTCAATCACAGGCGAAGCATCACCGGGGTCAACAATGGCTGCGTGTTTGCGTTCTTCATTGCTGATCAGCCAGATATAGTTATCGGTAAACGCGGGAACCGGGATTACCTGCATCATACATCACACCTCACTCGTGGTTTTGCCTTTCAACTATAGTGCACATCTTCATATAATCGAACCTTTCCAAGCAATTTGGGGCGGATTTTTGGATGAATATGCTTACGGGTCAGCTTTATATTGTTTCGGCTCCTTCCGGTGCTGGCAAATCCAGTTTGTTGAACGCATTGCGTGAACGTTTCCCAACGGTCGCTGTGTCGGTTTCGCATACCACCCGCCCGCCGCGGCCGGGGGAGCAGGATGGTGTGCACTACCATTTCACCAATGCGGAAACTTTCCGGCAGCAAGTGGCGGAGGGTAATTTTCTGGAATACGCCCAGGTGTTTGATAACTATTACGGCACCTCGCGATTGTCCGTGAATGCGCTGCTGGAGTCCGGCAAGGATGTGATCCTCGAAATCGATTGGCAGGGCGCGCGGCAGGTGCGCGAACGGGCGGAAAACGTGATCAGCATTTTTATTCTGCCGCCGTCGGTGGACGCTTTGCAGGAACGTTTGCATGGGCGTGGGCAGGACAGCGAGGAAACCATCCGGCGGCGGATGCGCGACGCCCAGAATGAAATGTCGCATTACCCCGAATATGATTACGTGGTGATCAATGATGGGTTTGAGGTTGCGCTGGATGACCTGGCCGCCATTTTCCGCAGTGAACGGCTGAAACTGGCGAGGCAGAAGCAGCGTCACCGGCCTTTGCTGGATGCGCTGGTGGGCTGATGGGCTTCAATTTCGCCCGGTTTGCGCGCCGTTGGCTGACATTCCTGCCGGAAAGCCGCCGTCTGGAATTGTATCCGCCGTGGTGGATGATGCGCATCAAGGTGCTGGCGCTGGAGAACGGCTGGCGGCATATCCGCATCCGTCTGCCGCTGACCTGGATTTCCCGCAATATGGGCGGCGGCATGTTCGGCGGATTCCAGGCGTCGCTGGCTGACCCGATTGCACCGCTGGCCTGCGCGAAAGTGTTCCCAAAATACCATGTATGGACGCGGCACCTGAGTATGGACTTTGTGCGTCCCGGCGCTACCGATATGGAGTTGCAGTTTGATTTCCCGCCGGAAAAGGAGGCGGAAATCCGGGAAGAGCTGGCGAAACGCGGGCGCAGCACCCCCAGTTTTGAGTATGGCTTGTACGATAACCACAACCGGCTATGCACCAGGGTTGTGTGCGTGGTGGCCATTCGTCCGCCAGGGTATTTGCCATCTGCCGGGCTGTCAACTTGACCCAGGCGGACGGCGGCGTCCTTGGCCGGGCTTGTTTGCCCCTTGCCTGTAGACACTGCCTGTTTTCCGGGCAGGGAGGGAGGGCGGTTGCCTGCGTTCCTGATTGCCCGGGCGCTGCTGGCGTGCGGCGGGTCTGGCTGACTTGAAATCAGAACCATCATCGAAGGTCATGCCGACCAATGCATACAGCTTGCGCAGTTCCTTGACTTCCAATTCCTTGTGATGGCCGATGCGCAGGTAGCGCGGCAGTTCGATATTGCCGTAGCGGATGCGAATCAGGCGGCTGACTTTCACCCCTTGCGATTCCCACAGGCGGCGCACTTCGCGGTTGCGGCCTTCGGCCAACACGACGTGGTACCAGTGGTTGGCGCCTTCACCGCCAGCGTCCTGGATGCGTAGGAAATTGGCCTTGCCGTCTTCCAACTCCACGCCTTCCTGTAAGCGGGCCAGCATTTCCGGCTCCACTTTGCCCAGCACCCGCACGGCGTATTCGCGCTCGATTTCGGAGGAGGGGTGCATCAGCTTGTTGGCCAGTTCGCCGTCGGTGGTGAACAGCAGCAGGCCGTCGGTGTTGATGTCGAGCCGCCCGATCATGATCCAGCGTCCGGCGCGGATATTGGGCAGGGCGGCGAACACGGTCTGGCGGCCTTCCGGGTCGTGCTGGGTGCAGACTTCACCAGCTGGTTTGTGGTACATCAGGACTTTCGGCGTGGCTTGCAGGCGTGAGCCAAGGTGCAGGCGCTGCCCACGCAACATGACATTGTCGTGTTCGTCGATGGGTTGGCCGAGAGTGGCGGGCTGGCCATTGACGAGGATTTCTCCGGCAGAGATCCAACGCTCGATTTCACGGCGGGAGCCGTAACCGGCGCGGGACAACAGTTTCTGGATGCGTTCTTTCATGGATGGGATATTATCATGCCCTCACTGAAAAAGGACGTGCCCAATAACATGATAGTCACCCGCACCGAACGCCCGGTTGGCGACCGCCGCGACTGGCATAACCTTAAATCCATGCTGCCTTTCTTGTGGGAATACCGGGGCAGGGCGTTGTTTGCGCTGGCCTGCCTGATCCTGTCGAAAGTGGCGACGGTCGGCGTGCCAGTGGTGTTGAAGGACATTGTCGACCTGTTGCAAGGCAAACCGCAGCAGGCGCTGGTGTTGCCTGTCGTCCTGTTGCTGGGGTATGGCGCATTGCGGCTGTCCAGTTCCTTGTTCAACGAATTGCGTGACACGGTGTTTGCGCGGGTGCGTTACCATGCCATGCGCAAGCTGTCGGTCAGGGTGCTGGAGCACCTGCACAACCTGTCGCTGCGTTTCCATCTGGAGCGCAAGACCGGCGCGATCAGCCGCGACTTGGAGCGGGGGACTTCATCCGTCAGCTCCCTGATGAACTTCATGGTGTTCAGCATTATTCCGATTGCGGTGGAGTTTTCGCTGGTCGCCATTATTTTGTTGAAAGACTATGCGCCGGTTTTCGCGCTCATTACCTTCGCTACGGTTGCGGTGTATGTCTGGTTCACCATCAAAATCACCGAGTGGCGTATGGATCATCGCCACGAAATGAACCGGCTCGATTCGCAGTCCAGCAATCAGGCGGTCGACAGCCTGATCAATTACGAAACGGTCAAGTATTTCAACAATGAACGGCTGGAGCTGGAGCGTTACGACAATACGCTGGCGCAATGGGAGGATGTCGCCGTCAAGAGCCAGACTTCCATGTCGCTGCTGAATTTCGGGCAGGCGTCGATTATCAGCATTGGCGTCACCATCATTATGTTCTTTGCCGCCAACGCAGTGGTTCAGGGCAGCATGGGCATCGGCGACTTGGTGATGGTGAATGCGTTCATGCTGCAACTGTTCCTGCCGCTGGGCACGCTTGGCATCGTCTACCGGCAGGTGAAATACACGCTGGCGGATATGGACATGGTGTTCCATTTGCTGGAAACGCCGCAGGAAGTGCAGGATGTGCCGGATGCGGCGGAATTGCAGGTCAAGCAGGGGGAAATCCGTTTTGACCAGGTCGATTTTGCCTATCAGCCGGAACGCCCCATTTTACGCAATGTTTCCTTTGCTGTGCCTGCCGGGTCAAAAGTGGCGGTAGTGGGGCATAGCGGTGCGGGCAAATCCACGTTGTCGCGCTTGTTATACCGTTTCTATGATGTTGGCGGCGGTCGCATCCTGATCGATGGGCAAAATATCCGCACGGTGACGCAGGCCAGTTTGCGCAAGGCCATCGGCATCGTGCCGCAGGACACGGTGCTGTTCAACGACACCCTGCGCTACAACCTGCAATACGGCAATCCGCAGGCGACCCAGGCGGAACTGGAAAAGGCGGCGGAGATGGCGCACATCCGCAGCTTTATCGACAGCTTGCCAGACGGCTGGGACACGATGGTGGGCGAGCGCGGCCTGAAGCTGTCGGGTGGTGAAAAGCAGCGTGTCGCCATCGCCCGTGCCATTCTCAAGCAGCCGCCGATCCTGGTTTTCGATGAAGCCACCTCCTCACTGGACAGCGCCACCGAACAGGCCATTCAGCAAACCCTGCACGAAGTCGCCGGACGGCATACCACCCTGATGATCGCCCACCGGCTGTCCACGGTAGTTGACGCTGACCGGATACTGGTGATGGATCGCGGCAAGGTGGTGGAGCAGGGGACTCATGCGGAATTGCTGGCGTTGCGTGGCCAGTATCAGCACATGTGGGAGCTGCAATTGCGGGAAGAGTCTTGAAAAAATCCGGCAAGCTTGCGCCCGCCGGATTTTATAGCCAGTAGAACTGGCTGCGGAAGGTTTATTTCTTCTGCTCAGGCGCTTTGTCTGTTGTTTGGGCAGGCGTTTCTTGTTTGGTGGTGTCGGCTGGAGCGGTTTGTTTTGCATCATCAGCTGGAGCGGATTGTTTGGCGTCACCAGCCGGGGTAGGGGTGGTCTGAGCAGAGGAGTCTGCCGGGGCTTTTGGCGCAGGGGCCTTTTTTACCGGAATTTTCTTGGCGTGGGCCTTTTTCGCAGGCGCTTTCTTTTTGGCGGGCGCTTTCTTGGCCGGAGCTTTTTTTACCGGCTCTTTTTTGGCGGTTTCTTTGGCGGCAGGCGCTGCTTTTTTGGCTGGAGCTGCGGGTGTGGCAGGGGCTGCTTTTACGGGTGGTTTGTGCGCGGGAACAACCGGCTTGACGGCAACAGGCGTTGCGGGTTTGGCGACAGGTGCCTGTTCTGGCGGATTAGGTTTGACTCCGCCATCCATACAGCCTGCCAAGCCAAGGGCGGCGGCGAAGACCATGCCGAAAATGATGTTTGCAGATTGTTTGCCGTGCTTCATAAATGCTCCAGTTCAACGCTATTTCAGGGGGGCTTTGCCTTTCGGTGGGGTTGTTGGCCTATAGGCAAAGTGTCAGGGCGATATGGCCACAGTACGAAATGTGCTGTGCGCAGCATATGGTGCTCTAGCCCGAATTAAAATTGACTTAAAAACAGCGGGATTATGGCGGGGAGGCATGCAGGAAGGAACTTCGGCGTCGAGCGCCGAAGCTCCGCAGGTGGTTAGCGGTAAGCCCGCAGGTTTAGCAGGTTATGTGGCGTAGGTTCTTCTTCCTTGACAGGTTTCAGGTTGCCAAGGTCTGCCAAATTGGAGGTTTCTATTTCCGGTGCTGCGGCAGGCGCTTCGTCTTCCGCCGCATTGTCAGAATTGGAGGCAACCTGTTGCTCATGAATCAGGTTGACCAGATTGCTGGAACCGTCGTGCAGTGCGGGTGTTGCTTCTTCATGGATGGGCTGCTGCTTTGACTCCAAGCTGGCTGTGACGTTCTGGACAGCCAATTCCAGGGATGAGAGCAGGTCGCGGGCGTTTTCCATGCCCCGGTGCAGGTCGCTGGACATCTGTTCGGTAAGATCCAGCGTCTTGGCGATCCGCTCGACGCGAATATGGTCGATCTGATCAAAGTGCTGGGAAATGCGGCGGCTGAGGTCGTTGCTTTGCTCTTCGCGGCGGCGCATGGTTTCCAGGTGATTGCGGCTTTCTTCCAGGCCGGAGTTGAGTTCATGGCGCGCCAAGTCGGTGCTTTGGAACAGGGTGTTGAAATGTTCGCTGGCTTGGGATTCAAGGCCTTCCATTTCGGTGTTGAATTTTTGGAAGATGGTGTCGGCATCTTTCTGGTAAGCCGTCATCTGTTCCAGTAAGTGACTGGACTCTTTAAGCATTTCTTCTAGGCGGTTATGCACTTCGGCTGATAGGCGGGCGTTTTCCTGCTGGCTCATGGCCTGGGCATGCTGATGCTCAATCAGCTTGCGGGTGAAGCCTTGGGCCATTTTTTCCTGTTCACGCAGGCGGTTGAGGCTATCGTCAACCTGGGTCAAGCCTTCATGCAGCTTGCTGCGGATACGTTTGACACTGTCTACGGAATCGCCAAGCTGCTCATCCCAATAGCCCTGCAGGTGTTGCAGGCGTTCACCCAATTGGCTGGAAATGTCGCGGATTTCGCCTTCGGCAGTGGTTACCCGCTCGATAACACGTTCTGCTTGCTCGGCGCGCGCCTGACCCGCTTCGTAGACCCGGTTGCTGTGTTCAACCTGTTCCTTGAGTTTTTTCAGCAAGGATTCGGCGTCTTGCATGCCATGCTGGGTAATTTCCAGCACTTCGGCCACCCGTTTGCGGTCATTTTCGGCCTGCAAACGCACAATCCGCAGTTGCTGGCTTTCCTTGCTGGATGTCTGGGGCAGCAAGAGCAAGACCGCGCCTATCGCGGCCATTAACGCAATTAGGATGATAATCCAGTCAATATAACCCAGCATAAAATAAAACCCCATGTCGAAATCAATAACTTATTCTGTCTAGTATAGCGTTGGATGCCAGAATTGCCCGCCCAGTTCAATCTCCCTGCGGAAATTACACGCTGCCCTATAATGCAGCAGCCCACTTTCAGGGGAAATCACGCCGCTTCTTTCTGTACGGCTTCCCTTCACCGGCAGCGCTGTGGGTCTGGGTGATGCCCTGACCCACCAATGTCATGGCCGATATGGGCAATAAGTGCTGCTCATGTTGCACGATTTTTCCTTTATTGTCACGTAATGGCCATTTTGCTCAACTGGCTTTTCGTACTAACAGGTAGGTACGGTGTGCCCCCGAAATTTTGTAGGCCATGGATTCCGCTGTTTTGCCAATGCCCAGATATAAGTCCATACGTCCAGCCCCCTGAATATTTTTACCGTGATCCTGAGCGAATAATAGACGCCACTCCGAGCCTATGGTGTTGCCATCGGCGTCAAAGCGTGGCAATTCCGCCAGCAATACGGAGCCGTGAGGAATGTGGTGGCTGTCTACCGCAATGGTATGGCCGGGAATGACGCCATTGCCGGAGGCAGTTGCGGGTATTTCATTGGTCTCCCGGAAAAAAATGTAACGTTGATTGCTGGTTAATACTTCATGCATTTTTTTAGGGTGGTCGTGCAGCCATCTGTCTATTTCAGTATTACTCATGGAGCCAGTTTTGTAGCCAGTTTTATACAAATAATCACTCACAGGTGAGAAAGCATGGCCATTGTTGCCTGCATAATCGAACATGCTTTGCCCCCCGTCCTGAAAGTGGATTAGGGCGGCTCCTTGTACTTGGGCAATGTACAAGGCAAATGGATTGTCGACCCACGCAATTTCCAGCCCTCGGCCTGCCAAGGCGCCGTTAGCGATGTCGGCATGGCTTAACCGGGCGAGTTCCCGGGGCGGCATTTTATAAACTGGGATCCTGAAGCGCTCGGTACGGATGCGGCTGCCATTCAGTTCGGGGGTGAAGTAGCCTGTGAAGTTGCCTTCGCCGCTGCCTTTGGCGGAGTTGATGGGCAACAAATCAAAGTTGTTGCGCAATGTGTCGGGCAACAAGGGGCCGTCCCAGTTAAGCAAGGCGCTGACTGTCTCTGCCAGCATACCTTGGGTAATGCTGCGTCCCATCAGCGGTGTGGATTCCCATGGGTTTTTCTGCTCCAGTATTTGTGCGAGGCCCAATAGCCCCCGTTGGATGGGGCTGTTGCCCTGCATATTCGAAGAATGGTACGCAGCCAACTGGATTTGTGGTTGAAAGCTGCCTTGATGGCTGGGGGCAAAAGCCATGCGTGGTTGCTGGTAAGGCTGGGTATACGGCGCAGGGGCGAAAATGGCGGGCCAAGATTCCCAAATGGGGGCTCCGGCAAAGGCTGGGAGGGCAGACACGGTAACTACGCCCACCATTGCAGCTGTCGCTAAACGACGTTGGAACATGATTGACACTCTTCTTCTTCTGGTATTGTTATGTTGTTTATTGATTGGGGTCGGCAGGATTATGAAGGCGGAAATGGAAAGATAAAACCCATGAATGGCATGATCAGATAAACGGATTTGCCTCTGTTGAATAGTATTTTTTTATCATGTAATATGCTGGTCATGGATGACGCTGGGTGAACGAGCAGGGCTTTGCAAAATAACAATAAAGTGGAAGGGGCAATCATGATTATTTCTGCACTGGCAAGAGGAGCACCGTTGCTGCTGTTTTTGTTCGCTGCATCGGTACAGGCAGATGTGCTGTATAATCCAAATGCAAGTGCTGCCCAAATCAGTAGCGTTCTAGATGGGCCAGGATTATCAGTCAGCAATCTCGCTGTCACTCATGGCGTTACCCAGCAGTTTGGTGTTTTTACCGGTGGCAAGGCGATTGTGGGCGTTGAGGCGGGCGTATTTGTTGACACAGGTAATGTTGGCAGCTTGCAAGGCCCTAACATTTCTGCTGCTTATTCCCACAATACCGGGGTAGTGTATGCCGACCCGGATTTGACACGTCTCAGTTCCAACGCGAAATATGATCCGGCGATTATTGAATTTGACATCGTGCCGCAAGGCGACCGGGTCAATTTCGTGTTTGCGTTTGGTTCGGATGAGTATCCGGAATATGTTTGCAGCCGTTTCAATGACGCCTTTGGCTTATTTGTCTCCGGGCCGGGGCTGAACGGTGTCAGGAACGCCGCTTTTATGCCAGAGAGTGGGGACGCCATTGCGGTAAACAATGTCAATGGCGGTAGCCCTGGATCCCAAGCCGACGGCACTTCATGTAATTTAAAAAATACAGCTTATTTTGTCGATAATGGCAATGGGGGTGGCAGCGCGCTGACGCAATTAGATGGCTACACCAAACCGATTACGGCTTCGCTGGCTGGCTTGACCGCAGGGCAGAGTTACCACATTAAACTGGCGCTGGCGGATGCTGGCGACCCAGCCTATGACTCCGGCGCACTTTTCAAGTGGTTGACAAGCACCAAATCCGAGCCGGTTGACCTTTCCTTGCAGGCAAGTGCAAGTATCTCTTCTCCGGCTTGGAACAGCGAAGTTGAGATTTCCTATACGGTCAAGAATTCATCTTCCGCTTCGACCAGCTTGGTGCAGGTGGGGTTGGAATGGCCAGCTGGTTTGGCTTGGGTCAACGATGATTCCAACGGAAGTTACAATGCATCCACAGGGCTTTGGGATGCTGGCACCATTCCTGCCAATGGTTCGAAGACGCTGAAAATTCGGGGCAAGGTTGGAACTGCCAGCAGTTACACCATCAGCGGGGAAATTCAGTTTGCGTTTAATGAAGATCCGGATTCAACGCCATTCAACCGCAGCAGCCATCCGGGGGAAGATGACACTGCCAGCGTTAGCCTTTACCCGGTTGACAAACCCGCCAATCAGCCACCGGACATCACCAGCAATGGGGGCAATGCAACCGCTTACGTGTTGGTCGATGAAGAACAGACTGCGGTCACGACAGTCAAGGCGGTTGACCCGGAAGGTCAGGCCATCACCTACCGCATTACGGGTGGGGCAGATGCAGCCCGTTTCAGCATTAATGCGACGACGGGTGTGTTGACATTTGTTTCCGCGCCGGATTATGAGGCACCCACTGATGCGGACAAGAACAATTTCTATGAAGTCAAAGTGACAGCAAGCGACGGCAATCTGTCCGATACGCAGACGCTGACAGTACAGATCAATAATATCAAGGAGAACACGGCACCAGTGATCACCAGCGATGGAGGTGGGGCGACCGCCAACATCAGTATGAATGAGAACCTGACCTCGGTGACCAAGGTGACAGCCACTGATGCCAATGGCGATACGTTGAAGTTCAGTATCAGCGGCGGGGATGATGCCGATATGTTCAGCATAACCTCCGGTACTGGACGGCTCACTTTTATCGCCGCGCCGGATTATGAGAAGCCGGGGGACAACAACAAGGACAATGTTTATCAAGTGGAGGTGACGGTCAGTGATGGCTCCCTGTCGGACACCCAGCTCATTAATGTGCAGATGCTCAATGTGGCGGAAGGGTCTGCCCCCAAGATCACCAGCAATGGTGGTGGGGCAACGGCCAATATCAGCGTGCCGGAAAACCAGCAGGCGGTGACAACCGTAACCGCGTCTGTTTCCGGCGGGACCGCCATTGTTTACCGGCTGGGCACGACTGCGGATGAAAGCCTGTTCCAGATCAACACCAACAGCGGCAAGTTGGCTTTCATCAAGCCGCCGGACTATGAAAATCCTAAAGACGCCAATCAGGACAATATCTACATTGTGACGGTGATTGCGGGCGGTGGCGAGTTCGAAAGCAGCCAATTGCTGTTTGTGACGGTGACCGATGTCAAGGAAAACACGGCACCGACCATCATCAGTGACAGCGGCGGGACAGCCTCCACCTTGAGTGTGCCGGAAAACCAGCGGCTGGCGACTGTCGTAACGGCCACGGATGCTGATGGTGACCCGGTCACCTATAGCATCAGTGGAGGGGCGGATGCAGCCCTGTTCCAGATCAGCAGCGGTGGAACCCTCAGTTTTGCGGTTGCGCCGGATTACGAAAAGCCGCAAGACGGCAACAAGGACAATATTTATGTGGTGACGGTGTCGGCCAGTGATGGTTCGCAAGCCGTGACGCAGACGTTGAATATTGTGGTGTCGGATGTGTTTGAAAACCTGCCGCCTGTTATCAGCAGCAATGGCGGGGCGGCAACTGCCAGCATCGACGTGCCGGAAAACCAGGCGATGGTGACAGTGGTGTCGGCGTCTGACCCGAATGGCGATGTCGTCACCTACAGCATCAGCGGCGGGGAGGATGCGGCACTGTTTAAGATCAACGCCACATCAGGCCTGCTGGAGTTTATTGCTGCGCCAGATTATGAAAAGCCGCAGGACGGCAACAAGGACAATATTTATACGGTGATTGTCAAGGCAGCCGATAATGGTGGTTTAAACATTACCCAAACACTGACAATTAATGTGCAGAACCTTGATGACATACCGTATGTGAATATCAAGGTGAGGGTTTTCCTGCAAGGGGTGTATAGCTCTACCACCAAGCGCATGTCGAGCCAACTCCATAGTATGAACCTACTGCCGACGTTACAGCCCTACGGTGAGCTTAAAACGGCATTTGGTTACGCCGCATCCTCTGATATTTTGTCGCCGTTTGATTACAAGGGGACGGAAACGGCGGCGGCATCCGTGCTGGCGGCCACCGGAGAGAATGCGCCTATCGATTGGGTGCTGGTGGAGTTGCGGGATGCCCTTGACCCCAGCAAACGCCGGGCGGCGGCGGCAGGTTTGTTGCAGAGCAATGGCGACGTGGTTGACGCGGCGACCGGCTCCCCGGTTTTGCCGATTATGAACGCAGCGGATGGCCTCTATTATGTGATGGTCCGCCACCGTAACCATCTGGCGGTGACGACTGCAACGCCGGTTTCCATCAGTCGGGGCAACCCGCTCACAGTGGATTTCACGCTCTCGGCCACCAGAACCTATGGGAGTGATGCGCGTTTGGAGAGCAATGGCGTCTCCCTCATGTGGGTGGGGGACACCAACAACAGCAACACCATTATCGCCAACGGGCCTGGCAGCGACTCCAGCGTGTTGTTGGGGGCAGTCCTGGTGGCACCGGAAAACAAGGCGGTCAACACTTCCTATAAGTTACGGGGCTATTATTCCACCGACTTCAACCAAGATGGCATGACTGTTTACACCGGCCCTGGCAACGACATTAATTTGCTGTTGGGCAATATTCTGTTGCATCCGGGCAATACCACTTTCAGCGCGAACTTCATCGTCCGTGGCGGCTCACCGCTTTGATGCTTTGTTGTGCGGTTGCCAGCAGCAGACGGCTTGACTATAGTAAGCCGTTTGTTACCGAAATCATAAAGCCGCATAAACGGAGAAACCATGTCCCAGGCTGATTCCATCCACACCCTGTCGCTCAAGGGCATCCGCGACGGGGTGCAATCAGGCGCATTTTCAGTCATGGAGGCGACCGACGCCTATCTTGACCGTATCGAACGCTTCAACCCTGAACTGAACGCTTACATCACCGTCACCCGTGAGTCCGCCAGGGCGCAGGCGGTAGCGGTTGACAACCGCATCCGCAAGGGTGAGTTGTCCGGCCCGTTGGCGGGCGTCCCCTACTCGCTGAAAGACCTATTCTGTTCGGAAGGCGTGTTGACGACCTGCGCTTCCAATATGCTGCGCAATTTCGTTTCACCTTATGACGCGCATGTGGCGGAAAAGCTGAAAGCGGCGGGCGGCGTATTGCTCGGCAAGAACAATATGGACGAGTTCGCCATGGGTTCCTCCAATGAAACCTCTGCATTCGGCAATGTGCGCAACCCTTGGGATACCAGCAAAGTGCCGGGCGGCAGTTCCGGCGGCGGCGCGGCGAGCATTGCGGCGCGGCTGGCTCCAATGACGCTGGGCACTGATACCGGCGGCTCCATCCGTCAACCTGCGTCATTCTGCAATATCACCGGCATCAAGCCGACCTACGGGCGCATTTCCCGCTTCGGCATGATTGCGTTTGCCTCCAGCCTTGACCAATGCGGGCCGATGGCCCCGTCTGCGGAAGACTGCGCGATTACCCTGAATGTGATAGCCGGGCTGGATAGCCGTGACTCCACCAGTGTCGATCTGCCGGTGCCTGATTACACCGCCAGTTTGAACGGTTCCATCGAAGGCCTGAAAATCGGCCTGCCAAAAGAGTTTTTCGCCGAAGGGCTGGCTCCGCAGGTAGGCGATGTCATCGACCGCGCGATCAAGGAATTCCAGGCCAAAGGCGCGATCATCAAGGAAGTATCCCTGCCCAACAGCCATCTGGCGGTGCCGGTTTATTACGTGGTTGCTCCGGCGGAATGCTCCTCCAACCTGTCACGCTTCGACGGCGTGCGCTTCGGCCACCGTTGCGCAGACCCCAAAGACCTGACCGACCTGTACGAACGCAGCCGTTGGGAAGGCTTTGGCGCGGAAGTCAAACGCCGCATTATGATCGGCACTTACGCGTTGTCTGCGGGCTACTACGACGCCTATTACCTGAAGGCGCAACAAGTGCGCCGCCTGATCAAACAGGACTTCGAAACCGCGTTTGCCGAGGTGGATGTGATCATGGGGCCATCCTGCCCCACCACCGCTTTCGGCCTTGGCGCGAAGAAGGACGACCCGATTGCGATGTACCTCGAAGACCTCTACACCATCCCAGTTAGTCTGGCAGGCTTGCCCGGCATGACCTTCCCGATTGGTTTCGCTGCGGATGGCCTGCCGGTCGGCATACAACTGGTTGGCAATTATTTTGAGGAAGCGCGCATGTTGAATATTGCGCATCAGTACCAATCTTGGACTGATTGGCATACCCGTTTGCCAGCCAAATTCGCGTAAGGAGGGAAGCATATGGAATGGGAAACCGTCATTGGCCTGGAAGTTCACGCCCAGCTTTCCACCAATTCAAAGATTTTTTCCGGCTCATCGATTGCCTATGGCGCAGAGCCGAACACGCAAGCCAACTTGGTCGACCTCGGTATGCCGGGTGTGTTGCCAGTGCTGAACAAGAAAGCGGTGGAAATGGCGATCCGCTTAGGCTTGGCGATTGACGCGCAGATTGCGCCAAAATCCATCTTCGCCCGCAAAAACTATTTCTACCCTGACTTGCCGAAAGGCTACCAGATCAGCCAGTACGAGCTACCTGTGGTCGCCAACGGCCATCTCGATATTGAGTTGGAAGATGGCGGCGCCAAGCGTATCGGCATTACCCGCGCGCATCTGGAAGAAGATGCAGGCAAATCCCTGCACGAAGATTTCCACGGCAAAACCGGCATTGACCTCAACCGCGCCGGTACGCCGCTGCTGGAAATTGTTTCCGAGCCGGATATGCGTTCGGCAAAAGAGGCCGTCGCCTACCTGAAAAAGTTGCATGTGCTGGTGCGTTACCTCGGCGTGTGCGACGGCAATATGCAGGAAGGCTCGTTCCGCTGCGACGCCAACGTGTCGGTGCGCCGCCCCGGCCAGCCGTTCGGCACCCGTGCGGAAATCAAGAACCTGAACTCCTTCAAGTTTATCGAGCGCGCCATCAATTACGAAGTTGGGCGCCAGATTGACCTGCTGGAGTCCGGCGGCAAGGTCGTGCAGGAAACCCGCCTGTATGACCCGGATCGTGACGAAACCCGCTCCATGCGCGGCAAGGAAGACGCCAACGACTACCGTTACTTCCCCGACCCGGATTTGCTGCCGGTCGCGATCACGGCGGAAGACATCGCAGCGGTGCGCGCCACTTTGCCGGAACTGCCGCATGTCAGGATGCAACGTTTCATGGATGCGTTCGGCTTGAGCCATTACGACGCCGAGTTGCTGACCCAGAACCGTGAGGTCGCCGGGTATTTTGAAGCGGTCGCCAGCGGCTGCAATGACGCCAAGCTGGCCGCCAACTGGGTGATCGGCGAAGTCAGCAAGGCGCTGGCGGACAACGGGTTGGAAATTGCCGCCTCCCCGGTCAGCAGCGATGCCTTGGTTGAACTGCTCAAGCGCATCCAGGACAACACGCTTTCCAACAAGATCGCCCGTGACGTTTTTGCCGCGATGTGGGATGGCGAAGGTTCCGCCGATGAGGTGATCGGCAGGAAAGGCTTGAAGCAGATCACCGACACCAGTGCGATTGAAGCTGTGATCGATGAGATCATCGCCAACAATCCGAAGCAGGTGGAAGAATACCGCAGCGGCAAGGACAAGCTGTTCGGCTTCTTCGTCGGCCAGGCGATGAAAGCGTCCAAAGGCAAGGCCAACCCCGCTGCCCTGAACGACATCCTCAAGAAAAAGCTGGAGGGCTGAACATGTCAATTTCTGCTGAAGAAGTGAAAAAAGTCGCCCATCTGGCGCGTCTGGCGGTGCCGGATGAGCAACTGGAAGGTTATGTGCGCAACCTTTCCAATATCCTCAAACTGGTCGGCCAGTTGCAGGCGGTTGACACTGCCGGGGTCGAACCGATGGCGCATCCGCTCGACATGGCCCAGCGTCTGCGTGAGGATGTGGTGACCGAAAACAACCACCGCGAGCAATATCAGGCGGTGGCTCCGGAGGTTGAAAACGGCCTCTATCTGGTGCCGAAAGTCATTGAGTGACGTTCGGCGCTGTAATGCAATGATCCCGGATAAACCTGTCAGGAGTATGTTGGCATGACCGACAATAACAATCCTTACCAGCCGCCCAAAGCCGATGTCACGCCGCCGCCAGCACCTGTCGGCAGTATGGCTTTGCTGGCTGAACCCCGTTCCGTTTCCGCCGGGTCGGCGTTGGAATGGCTGTCCGAAAGCTGGCCTATGGTCAAAAGCAATCTCGGTGTCTGGATAATGATTACGCTGGTCTTGTTCGTCATCCAGTTTGTGATGGGTCTGGTTCCGTTCCTTGGGGATATTGCATCCTCCCTGCTGGGGCCGGTGTTTACCGGCGGCATCCTGTTGGGCGTGCGTCGCGTTGCGGGCGGGGAGCCCTTGCGTTTTGACCACCTGTTCGCAGGTTTCAGGGAAAAGCTGACGCCGTTGCTTGGGCTGGGCGGTTTGACGCTGGGCATCATGTTCCTGTTCGGTGTTATTTTGGGAGGGGTGTTCGTCGGCATGAATATGGACAACCTGCAAGGCAAGCCAGTCACGCCAGAGGATCTGTTAAGCGGATTGAATACCGGCCTGATTGCGGTAGGGGTCATTTTGCTGATTTTCGTCATGATGTTGTTCTGGTTTTCGACCCAGCTGGTGGCGCTCAATGATGTGCCTGTGTTCCAGTCATTGCTGCTGAGTTTCAAGGGGTGCCTGCGCAATCCTCTTCCGCTGATGTTCTATTTGCTGCTGGTCGTTTTGCTGGTCATTCTGGGGGCGTTGCCCATGTTGCTGGGCTTGCTGGTGGTTGTGCCTTGGTTGTTCGCCAGTTCTTATGTTTCCTACCGGAAAATTTTTATTCAGTAAGCCATTTCCTACGCTTTAAGTATTGTGAAAAACCCGCTTCGTGCGGGTTTTTGTTTCTTCATGGATTATGATTAAAATAACTTATTAAGGATGGGTAAAGTTGTTCGAAGGTACTTTGTAACCACCAATTAATTAATTTTTCTAAGGCTGGTTAATCGAGGGGCTGTAGACATGCGCATGCAGGCGTTGGCGACATTTTGTGCCATGAGCATTTTTTTGAGTGTATCGGGTTGTAGTCAAACTGTTAGTTCCGTCAAAGAAAGCGATGAGACGGAGGATTTATTGTTTGGCAAAACCTCTGTTGCGGATAAGGGCAAGCTTAAAACTCCAAAGGTATCCCAAGCGAATAACAGAAAAGGCACGCAGAAGGCGTCTGCCTACTCCACCCCTGCTTTCGCCGGTCAAACACAGGTGCCGCAACTGTCTCTCAATGAACTGCATTTGATTGCAGACCGAATTTTCACCAATGAAAGTGGCGGCGATCCTAACAAGCTGGTGCATTGGAATGAAGGGGAGGATTTTGCCTCCATGGGGGTTGGGCATTTCACTTGGTATCCGGCAGGCAGGCGGCAAAGCTTTGGGAATACGTTTCCTGACATGTTAGGGTACTTGCAAACTAATGGCGTACAACTGCCTATCTGGTTGCAACAAGCACGCTATCAAGGGGCACCATGGCGCAGTAAGGCTGAACTGATGCGCGCCAAGCAAACCGGGCAGGTGCAGGATCTGCAAAATATGCTCTACCAAACGCGCATGTTGCAAGCGGCTTATATCGTTGAACGCGCCCGCCGGGCGATGCCGCAATTGGTCAGTACGGCACCACAACATTCCCGTGTGCGGGTTGCCCAAAATTTGAATGCTATCGCCAATACCCCGGGTGGCTGGTATGCGTTGGTGGATTACGTCAACTTCAAAGGTGAGGGCCTGAATATCAGCGGTGGCTACAAAGGCCAGAATTGGGGGTTGCTGCAAGTGTTGGAAGAAATGCAACCCGTCCAGCCAGGGCAGCAGGCGTTGCATTCGTTTGCGGATGCGGCCACTCGTGTGCTGGAGCGCAGGGTGCGTAATTCCCCACCGGCCCGTAATGAGGCGCGTTGGCTGGCGGGCTGGTCAAATCGGATTAACACTTACCGCTATCCTGGTGTTTGAAACAGCATTGATGGGTAAACTTTTTTCATATTTTGTTTGATCGTAGCGCTCGTCGGGTGGCAATTTCATGACGGGCTAATTTCCCTTATAGTCTAATAAAAACAACAATAACCTTATTGCCCGAATCGTGTGGGCAAATAATAAAAATAATAGGGAGAAAACCAAATAATGAAAAGAAAAGCCGCCCTCTTGCTGGCGGGTCTTGCAAGTATTGGCCTGTCTGCTTGCAGCCCCAGCTCCCAGTCTGTCAGAAACACGCATGCCTCAGCGGTTTCTCATACAAACCAAATGTACCCAGGGGATCCGCAACAGGCGTTCGCCATGCAGAATCCAGCAGCACAAAATGCTTCCCACTTTGCATCCCAAAATATTGGCCGTTCAGGTAATTATGCTGGCGGCATGCCGGAGTTGTCTCCTGTTGAGTTGCAGGCGATTGGCGACCAAATTTTCAAGAATGAAGGTGGCGGAAGCATCACTAACTTGGTGCACTGGAATGAAGGGGAGGATTTTGCCTCCATGGGCATCGGACATTTCACCTGGTATCCGATAGGCCGTACTGGGCGCTTTGGCAGCACTTTTCCGGAATTGCTGAACTACATGCAGGAGCATGGTGCGCAAATCCCTGCTTGGCTGCCGCGTAACGGCGCTCCCTGGTATAGCCGTGGACAATTAATGCAGGCAAAAAATACCCCCCAGGTGCAGGAGTTGCAAAATTTCCTTTACCAGACCCGCACCTTGCAGGCGCAATTCATTGTCGACCGTACCCGCCGCGCAATGCCGAAACTGATTAGCACCACCTCCAATGGTCTGCGCCCGCAGGTGGCGGCGAACCTGAATGCTGTCGCCAACACGCCCGGTGGCTGGTATGCGTTGATTGACTACACCAATTTCAAGGGTGAAGGCCTGAACCGCAGTGGCGGGTATAACGGCCAGAACTGGGGGTTGTTGCAGGTGTTGGAAGAAATGCGCCCAACCCAATCCGGCCAACAGGCGTTGCACGAGTTTGCCAACGCCGCCCTGCGGGTGCTGGAGCGCCGCATCCGGAATTCGCCGCCAGAGCGTAATGAGCGCCGCTGGCTGGCTGGCTGGACCAACCGGGTGAACACCTATCGCCGTTTGCTGGTCTAGTCCAGAAAGCCTTCGACCAGTGCGGTGAATTCAGCGGGCGTCTGCACATGGGGCAGATGCCCGGCAGTTTCAATCGCCGCCAGTCTTGCCGCCGGAAAATACTGCCGGATCAACTCCATATCCGCTTCTGTCACATAATCCGACTGTTTGCCATGGATGAACAGCGCGGGCGTGGGGCATGTGGAGTCAACGGCGGGAAAGCCTGAAATTTTCAGGTAATGGCGGGCGATTTCGGCCAGGTTGCATTGCCAGTAAAAGTCGCCATCCTTCTTGCGGCCAAGATTTTTCAGCAGGAAGCCGCGTTCGAAAGGGTGTTTGACGACAGGGGTTAGCCACTCATCCGCCTGTTTGCGGCTGTTGATTTCCGCCAATGGCATCGCCAGCATGGCCTGCAACAGCGCCTGATGGCGCGGCGGGTAGGCTTTCGGCGCAATGTCCACCACCAGCAAACGTCGGATCAGGGCAGGTTGCTGCAAGGCCAGCGCCATTGCAACTTTCCCCCCCATGGAGTGCCCCATCAGGTCAAAGTTGGCAATGCCCAAGGCCGCCAACAGCTCCAGCAAATCATCCACCATTTGCCGGTAGGACATGCCTTCCACATGCGGCGAGCCGCCATGATTGCGCATATCCACCGCCAGTATGCTGCGTTTGCCGGTCTGGCTGCGGGAGAATGTGTACCAATTGTCCAACGAACCCAGCAGCCCATGCAAAACCACCAATGGCATCGCGCCGTCTGTTTCTTTACCGTGAAGTTGATAGTTCAGCACGCGAAATTACGTCCCATGGTGGCGATGGCCTCCAGAATTTCCGCCCGTTCCGTATCGCTCAGGGCAGGCACATTGTAGTAGATGCTGTGGCGAACATCCTGGATGCCGCAAAACGCCAGTGTGCCATCCGTGACCGGGCGGTAAATCAAATGTTCGGCGTCGGTTTTGCGGAAATAATCCTCCGAACCGCCTGCGGTGATCAGCACTAACGCGCGTTGATGTTGCAACAAGCCTTTGACGCCCTCCTGGGAGTATTCGAACGCAGTGCCGTTGGTCAGCACATGATCGAACCAGCCTTTCAGGATGGCCGGGCGGTCAAACCACCATAATGGGTAAATGAACACCAATCCATCCGCCCACAGCAGGCCTTCCTGTTCATGACGGATTTTTTCCGGAATGGAGCCGGTTTGCAGGACAGCCAAATCGGATGCCCGCAGCACCGGGTCGAAGTTTTCAGCGTAGAGATCCTTGATCCGAACTTCGTGGCCGCCTTCCAGCAGGCCGCGCTGGCAAGACTCCAGCATGGCGTGGTTGAAGCTGGCGGGGTTGGGATGGGCGTAAACAATCAAAACGCGCATGAAGTTTCCTTCTGTCGGTAATGGGGGAAGTCCTTTAATGCAGGGTGTCGCTGCCTGGCATCGATGGCCTGAACAATTGTCCTACATCAACAGCGTCCAGCGTATAACTGGCGTTGCAGAATTCGCAAATAATCTCGATTTTTCCCTGTTCTTCCAGTACTGCTTCGGCTTCCGCCTGGCCAAGGGAGCGTAGCATGTTGTCCACTTTTTCCCGGTTGCAGCCGCAGTGGAAGTGGATGTCCTTGCCGTCAAACAGGCGCACATCCTCTTCATGGAACAGGCGGAACAGGACTTCTTCCGGCTCCAGATGCGCCAGCTCAGCGTTGGTCAAGGTGTCCAGCAGGATGGAAGTGCGCTCCCAGTCTTCCATCGTGGTTTGCTCCTGCGGCAGGCGCTGCAGCAGGATTCCCGCCGCCGTGCTTGCGTCCGACATCAGCCACAGGCGGGTGGGCAACTGTTCGGAACGGGCGAAATAGGCTTCCAGCGCCTGGCTGAGTGACGCGCCTTCCAGAGGGATCAGGCTTTGGTAACGCTCGTTATTGTGCTGCGACTCCAGGGTGATGGCCATTTGCGCTTCGCCAAACAAAGCGGGCAGGGTGGCGGCGTCAGCTTCCCGGCTCCAGCGGGCCAATCCGCGCACCGCGCCCTGCGCTGTCGCTTGGATGACCAGCAGGTGGATGGGGCCGTCGCCGCGGATTTGCAGGGTCAATGAACCATTGTGTTTGATGGTTGCGGTCAGCAGGACAGCGGCGGTCAATGCTTCCCCCAGCACGTTTTTGACAAACTGCGGGTAGGTTGTGCGGCCAAGCATTTCTTGCCAAGTCTGGTCAAGGTGTATCCACTCGCCGCGTACATGGGCGCGTTCCAGCATAAAACGTCTTAATGTATCTGATGACATATTGCCTATTTTGTCCCTAGTGTGATAACTGCTTTCTAAACCTTGGTTAATCTGGTAAAAAGGCGCGTGTTTTGGCCGGAACGTGAACTTATCACACTACCCGGCTTGCCCAAAGTGGTCGTGGTTGCTACATTTAGCGGATTATTTTTGGGGCCGCCCAAGGGTGGTCTTTTTATGCAAAAACGACACGCACCCTGGATGTGTTAGCGTACCTCATTTACTTAGCTTAAAAGCCGGATTTAGCAGATTATGTTCAGAGCCCTTTCAGGTTTGTTTTCCAATGATATTTCCATTGACCTGGGCACCGCCAATACCCTGATTTACATGCGAGGCAAAGGCATCGTGCTGGATGAGCCATCCGTTGTCGCCATTCGCCAGGATCGTGGCCCAGGCGGCCCCAAGTCGATTGAGGCTGTTGGCGTTGAAGCCAAAAAAATGCTGGGCCGCACACCGGAAAACATTACCGCCATTCGCCCGATGAAGGACGGCGTGATCGCTGACTTCACCTATACCGAAAAAATGCTGCAACACTTCATCCGCAAGGTGGATGCGGGTCGTATTCTGCGCCCTAGCCCGCGAGTGGTGATCTGTGTTCCTTGTGGCGCCACCCAGGTGGAGCGCCGCGCTATCAAGGATTCGGCGCTTGGCGCGGGCGCGCGCAAGGTATACCTGATTGAGGAGCCAATGGCGGCGGCGATCGGTGCCGGCATCCCGGTGGATGAAGCGGTCGGCTCCATGGTGCTGGACATTGGCGGCGGCACTTCCGAAGTGGCTATCATGTCACTGCGCGGCATTGTTTACTCTGCATCCGTGCGTATCGGTGGTGACCGGCTGGATGAGGCCATCATCAGCTATGTGCGCCGCAATTACGGCATGCTGATCGGTGAAGCGACTGCCGAGCGCATCAAATGTGAAATCGGCTCCGCCTACCCTGGCAAGGAATTGCTGGAAATCGAGGTCAAGGGGCGCAATCTTTCCGAAGGCGTGCCGCGCAGTTTCACCCTGACCAGCAATGAAATTCTCGAGGCGTTGCAAGAGCCGCTGTTTGGCATTGTCAGCGCCGTCAAGACTGCGCTGGAGCAAACGCCGCCGGAACTGGCTGCTGACGTGGCTGACCGTGGGATTGTCCTGACCGGGGGCGGCGCATTGTTGCGTGATCTTGACCGTTTGCTGATGGAGGAAACTGGCATTCCGGTTGTGATTGCGGACGATCCACTGACTTGTGTCGCCCGGGGTGGCGGCAAGATTCTGGAGATCATGGAAGAAGAAGGCGTCAACTTCCTCGCCACCGACTGACCATGAAACCCTGGTAGAACAGCGGAGGCGGCCATTAACGATATTAACTACCATGCCACGCCGGGATTTTCATTCCGGTTCATGGTGCTGATACTGGGCGCATTGGTGCTGATGGCCGTGGATAACCGTAATCCGGCGGCCTTGGCTCCTGTCCGCACCTTTTCCACCATGATCCTTTACCCATTGCTGAAAAGCGTCGACTTCCCGCAAAGCCTCTATAAGGAGTCAAGCGGCTTTTTCGCCGTGCAGAAACAGCTGGCGGAAGAAAACACTGTCCTCAAACAGCAGGCGCAGATTTATGCCGCCCAGCAGCAGGACATGAACACTATCCAGGCTGAAAACCAACGTTTGCGGACGATGTTGAATGCAGCCCCGCGCGAAGGTTATTCATTTTCCATGGCAGAAGTCCTGAAAGTTGCGCAAGATCCCGTTCGTGGCATGGTGACCCTAAACAAGGGGACGCGGGATGGCGTGTACGAAAGTCAGGTGGTGTTGGATGGCAACAGCATTTATGGCCAGGTGGTGAATGTGACGCCGATCAACGCCACGATAATGCAGCTGATTGATCGTGAACACTCCATTCCGGTGCGGAACCAGCGCACGGGAGAGCGTGCCCTAGCCAATGGGCATGGGCGCGGGATGCCGATGGAAATCCGCAACCTACCCGCGAGCAGCACAGTCAAGGAAGGCGACATTTTTGTTTCGTCCGGGTTGGGCGGATTGTTCCCACCAGGCTTCCAGGTTGCCAAGGTGTTGCCCAAGGGGGTTGAATTCAAGCCGGGTGACCCGTTTGCGACGGTTTGGGCGATACCCGTGGTCGATTACGAGGCCGTGCGGGAAGTGTTGCTGGTCTGGAAGAAGCCGGGAGAGGAAGCGGATCCGCCGGTCAAAGAAGTGACTGTGGCTCCACCCGCAAAAGGGGAGCGTAATGCCCGTTAAAGACCCCCGTTTTCCTGGCGCTGTTTTATTGACCTTGGTTATCGCTACAATTTTGTCCATCATTCCGGTCGGTGAGTATCTGTCTTTCTGGCGTCCGGAATGGATAGCCTTGACGCTGGTGCATTGGGCACTGATTATCCGCGACCGTTTGAGCTTGGTCATGGTTTTTTGCGTCGGGCTGGTGATGGACTCCCTGTATGGTTCGCTGCTGGGGCAACATGCGCTGGGTTATGTGCTGGTGAGTTACCTCGCCGTGCGCCTGAGTTTGCGGATGACGCCGGAAGCTTTTCTCCAGCAACTGGCGTTGCTGTTTGCCATTCTTGGCCTGTATATGCTGATTAATTTGTGGATACAGAATGTCACCGGCGGCAGTAACCCAGCCGGATGGCTGTACTGGGCCTCCCTGCCGAGCAGCATTGTCATCTGGCCGGTATACCATTCCCTGTTGGGATATTTTCAGGTGCAGCGGAAAGCCCTTTAATGGCTGCTTTGTCAATTCAGGATAAGAATTGCTGTTGAATGGCAGGTGAATTGTCCCGCCTCTTGCAGTTCTGCTACGGTGACCCCATTAATGCCCTGTCCTGATCAAGAGGAATGCAAATTATGTCTATAAACGCCTGCCAGCAATTGCCCTGTGCCGTGATGCCTGATGTCGCCAAGCAACCTCACGCAGGCCCCAAAGGCACGCTCAATTGGGTGGGGATGAGCCAGATCGAGTTGCCGGTTTTCCTGCGCGGCCCCAGTGGCGAGCGGGTGCAGACCCTGGCCAGGGTGCAGGCTTATGTCAATCTGATTGACCCCAACAGCAAGGGCATCCACATGTCCCGCCTGTATGTGGCGCTGGACAATATTCTGGGCATGCATGACCTGACCCCGGAAGTGCTGCGTGAAACCATCGGCCAGTTTGTTGACACGCATGGCGGCCTGAGTGATGCGGCCTATCTGGAATGCCGTTTTGATTATTTCGAACGCCGTAATTCCCTGTTGAGCGACAATAGCGGCTGGAAAAACTACCCGGTCAAGGTGGCGGCCACCCTGCGCCATGGCCAGATCGACACCGAATTGAGTGTGGAAGTGCCGTATTCATCGACTTGCCCGTGTTCGGCAGCGCTGGCGCGCCAGTTGATCCAGGAAGGTTTCCGCGAAACGTTTGGCCAAAGTGCTTCTTTGGTGGACGCCAACGCAGTCTACGACTGGCTGGGCACCACCCATGGCATCCGCGCCACGCCGCACAGCCAGCGCAGCATCGCCCAGGTCAAGGTCAAGCTGGCGGAAAAGGTGCGTAATCTGCCTGTAACCAGTTTGATCGACCGGGTGGAGGCTGCCTTGCAGACGCCGGTGCAGGCCACGGTCAAACGGGAGGACGAACAGGAGTTTGCCCGCCTGAACGCCGCGAATTTGATGTTCTGTGAGGATGCGGCCCGCCGTTTGAAAGCAGCCCTGAACGATGATATTTCCGTGCGCGATTTCTGGTTGCGGGTTAACCATATGGAAAGCCTGCATGCCCATGACGCTGTCGCCATTGTGGTCAAAGGCGTGGAAGGCGGCTATCGTGATGATCCACGGGAATATATTCATCCAACCTGATTTGCCGTGGAAAAAGTTGTTCTCGTCAATGAGCAAAATGTCGTCGTCGGCACAATGCCCAAACATTTGGCCCATACCCTGCAAACCCCGTTACATCGGGGTTTTTCTGTTTTTGTTTTCAATCCGGCGGGGCAATTGCTGTTGCAGCAGCGCAGCTTCGGCAAACTGACCTGGCCAGGGTTCTGGTCGAATTCCTGCTGTGGGCACCCGGCTTTGGGTGAGTCGGTGGCTGAGGCCATCCAGCGGCGGACTCGGGTGGAATTGAACATCCAAGTCTATGGTTTGTATGAAGCCTTGCCGGATTTTCATTACCGCTGTGAGTACCAAGGCGTGGTGGAAAATGAAATTTGCCCGGTATGGCTGGCGCGCACCCAGGATGAGCCTGACCCCAATCCTGAGGAAGTGGCGGCTACCCGCTGGGCAAGTTGGGAGGATTTTCTGCGCTTGCTGAAGGAGGACGCTGCTGGCCGTTATTCGCCCTGGTGCAAGCTGGAAACGGCGCAGTTAGGCGGGGCCGTCAGCAGGTTTCTGGATACGGCTGCTTTGCCTGGCTTATAATTTTTCGGATGTTCCGCCGCTTTTTCAGTTTATTGCTCGGTTTGCTGCTCGCCATGAATGGGTGGGGGGAAGAGGCGTTGTCTGTCAACGCTTCCTCATCGCCTCCTGACCTGCAACATTTGAGCACTGATTGGTGGCAATATATCGGCCAGGCTGGCGATCAGCAGGAACAACGCTTGCGGGATCTGCTAAAGCAGGTGGAGCGTTTGCGTGGCATTGATGTGGAAATGCGCAGGAGTGAATTGCAACAGGCGGCAGAAACTTACCTTGCCGGTTTGCAGAAAAAGAACCCACCTGAACTATCTGCGGCACCGCTTGCCGTGCATGGCCAATATAATCTGGAAGAGCTGTTCAGCCTTGATGACCAGTTGCAGGCGCTCAAGTCCGATTTGCTGGCAAAACAAAGTCAATTGAGTGAGCTTGACAGAAAAATCAGTGGCTTGGACTCAGGCCTGCAACAGACCAAATTGCGCTATATAAATTTGCCGGACAATGATCCTGCCCGTATTGGGGTGGCGTTGGAATGGGTCACGCAGCAATTGCGGCTGGCGAGTTTCCGTAATGAACAGGCCTTGCGCCAGGAGACGCTGGAGTCGTTGAAACAGGAGGCGGCTGCGTTACAAGGCGGCCTGAATGACGCCAGCGGTCATCTGCAACCGGCGGCGCAGGAGGTGGTTGCAGGCGCTGTCCAGCAATTGGCGGCGGTGCGCCAGCAGGAGGGAAGCCTGCAATCGCAACTCGATGCGCTGGAGTTGGAGTCATTGGCGGCGACGGACATCACCCCGCAGGGTCAAGCGCGTAGCCGCCTGCTGGTGCAAAAGCTGTTGAATCTGCAAGCGCAACAGGCCAGTGCCCAATTTCAGGCGTTGAATTTACAAGCACAAATCTATTTGGAGCAATTGCTGGCCAATGACTTCGGTTCGGGTTTCAAGGATATGCGCGAGTTTCTGCGTGACGCCCGCGTACAATTGATCCAGATGCCGGAAAAGTTGCAACGCTGGCGGCAGCAGGGGAGTTTTGAGCCTGAGAGGGCGGCAGATGGCCAACTGGTTGTCGCTCAGGGTGAGGAAGGGAAACTGGTTAGGCAGGTGGCCACGTTGGCGGATGAAACCCTCGGTCTGCTGGATGGATTGGACAAAAGCCTTGCCCGCAACCGTCTGTTGTTGGATCTGCTGGGCAGGCAACTCCTCAAATCTCAAGGCGGTGCCAAGGCGGCGGTTTCCGCTGTGGCGGATACAGCGGGTAATGTGGTGCAACTTTCGCTCGATAGCTTGCATAGGCCATTGTTCGAGATCAATGAAACACCGATTACGGTGATCAGCATCCTGCGTTTTTTGGTCATTCTGTTGCTGGCGTGGATCGTTTCGACCATCCTGCGCGGTATGCTGCGGCGAGTCGCCCGCAGCCAAGGTGAGGAATATACCGGCTCGCTGTTTGTGGTTCGCCGGGTGCTGCATTACGCCATCGTGATTCTCGGTTTCATGATTGGGCTGTCTTCCATTGGCATTGATGTTAGCAAGTTCGCGCTGATCGCCACCGCCCTCAGTATCGGCATTGGTTTCGGCCTGCAGAACATCATCAATAATTTCGTCTCCGGCATTATCATGCTGTTCGAAAAGAGCCTGAAGATTGGCGATTTCGTTGAGCTGGAGTCGGGTGCACGGGGGGGCGTGCGGGAAATGCGGGTGCGCAGCACTGTCATCGCCACCAATGACAATATCAGCATCGTGGTGCCCAATTCCGAATTCGTTAGCGGGCGGGTGGTCAATTGGACGATGCGGGAGGCGTACCGGCGCATCCGGGTGCCATTTGGCGTGGCTTATGGCACGGACAAGGAGCTGGTGCGCAAGGCGGTGCTGGAAGCCGCTGAACGGGTTCCCTACACGCTTCAGCACCCTACCCGTGCGCCGCAAGTCTGGTTGGTTGGTTTTGGCGACAGCGCCCTGAATTTTGAGCTGGTGGTATGGCTGACACCGGATGCCGTCAAGCGTCCATCTTTTGTCCATGCCTGTTATTGTTGGGAAATTGACACCTCACTCAGCCAGTACGGCATCGAAATCCCATTCCCGCAGCGAGATCTGCATATTCGTACAACCGTTGGGCTGGAAAACCGGCCAGAGCCGCCGCTGCCGTCAACGTAGGGATAGTTCCGTGTCCAATTCCGCCAACCGTTCCGGCGTGCCGATGTCGCGCCAGTCGCCCGTGAACAATTCGCCACTCACTTGGCCCGCATCCATCGCCGCGCGTAATAATGGGGCAAGAGGCCGTTTGCCATGGGGCAAACCGCTGAACAGTTGAGGGTGGTAATAACCGATGCCGCTGAAGGTATGGCAGGGCGTGCCGCTACTGTAGACTCGCTCATTGGCTAGAAAGAAGTCACCCTGCGGATTGTGGTCTGGGTTATTGACCAGCACCAGGTGGGCAAGGTCGCCATCCGCAAGCGCATGAGGCAGGCAAGGGTAGCCGCACCAGACATCGCCATTCACCACCAGGAATGGCTCATCGCCGAGCAGGGGCAGCGCCTTGATGAGGCCACCGGCGGTTTCCAGTGCGCCTTCCTGCTGTTCGTCGGAATAAAGCAGCTTGACACCCCAACGTGAGCCGTCGCCCAACGCTTCCGGGATTTGCCAGCCCAGCCACGCAAGGTTGATGACAATTTCCTGGAAACCGGCTCGGGCAAGCTTTTCAATATGCCAGACAATCAGTGGTTTGCCGCCCGCAGAGAGCAGGGGTTTGGGGGTATGGTCTGTCAGTGGGCGCATGCGCACGCCGTGTCCGGCGGCCAGGATCATGGCTTTCATACAGGTCAGTTGGGAATTTGGAGAGCGCCGATGCGTTCCGGAATGCCGACGCTGCGCATCCATTCCACCAGCTCGCTGGTTTCAGGGTGGCGGGAACCGATTTCCAGCACATAACCCAACACCAGCGGCAGGTCGCCCAGATACTCGGGTTTGCCGTCACGGTAGTTGAGGCGGCTGAAAATGCCCAGCACCTTGAGATGGCGTTGCAAGCCCATCAGGTCGAACCAGTGCATGTAGGTGTGCTGGTCAACAGGGGGCAAAATGCCGTTGGCGATGGCCTCCTTGCGGTAGCAGTCCACCCACCATTCCACTTCGTTTTGCGGCCAGACGATATAGCAATCGCGCAACAGTGACACTAGGTCGTAGGTGGTCGGGCCAATGACCGCGTCCTGATAGTCGATAATGCCGGGGCTGTTTTCCTGGGTGACCATCAGGTTGCGGCTGTGGTAATCGCGGTGGACAAAGCTGGCGGGTTGGCCAATGGCGGATTCGATCAGGACATCAAATGTTTGGCGGAGCAGTTCGTGCGGAATGTCGGCTTTGTTGAAGCCCAGATGCTTTTTCAGGAACCATTCCGGCATCAGCTCCATTTCCTGGCGCAGGGTGCGCTCATTGTAGGCGGGCAAGTGGTCGCAATCGGCCTGCTGTAGCTGGAGCAACGCCTGCAGGGCGTCAGCGTACAAGTCCTTGGCGGTTTCGAGGTTGAGTTGGTTGAGGTAGCTGATTCTGCCCAGATCTTCCAGCAGCAGGAAGCCGTCCAGCAGGTTTTGTGCCAGCAGTTGCGGGACATGTACGCCGGTTGCCTGCAAGCGGTGGGTAATGTCGATAAACGGCTGGGTGTTTTCCTTGTCGGGCGGCGCATCCATGCAGATGGCGGAGCCTTCAGTCCCACGGGCGCGGAAGTAACGGCGGAAACTGGCGTCGGCTGAGGCAGGCTCCAGCAGGGCGTGTTCCCAGCCCGGAAGGCTGTTGACCCACTGGGTTAATTGCTCAAGACGTGTATCCTGTGTCATAACTGCGGCCTTCCTGTCTCGTGTGGCTGGGCGTAAAAGCGTTATCCTAGCACGACAAGCTTTCTGTAAATTGAATAATAAAGTGGCATTGTTTATGACTCATGCGGAAGATTTGTGGCCAGCGCCGGAATATTATCAGCAGGTGGAAAAGCTGCGCAGCATGGTAGGGCAGCCGTTGTATATTGTCGAAATCCATTCGGGCGAGATCAACGCGGGTGTGAATTTTCCCGGTAAACCGCTGGTGTTGCTGGCGATTGCCGATTATCCGCAGCCCGACCCATACCGGCAGCTCTGCCCGCACCTGCTGGTGCTGGATGACGGGCGTGGGGTAAATTTGGGCAGGGTGGCGCGGGTCAGCCGCCACAGCGCCTTTACCCCTGAAGCGGATGACCTGCTGTTTATTAACCGCGAATTTGTCCAGAATGTCTTGCTGGCGCCGCGCAGCTTGAGCCGGGAGTCGGCGGCAGCGGCCACCCGTGCGGCGCTGGCGCAAATTTTTGGCGACACGCCGGGGAAATACCTGGAGGCCCATGCGGAGCCGCCCACCACCAAGGTTGCAGGGCGCGCCTCGTCCCTCCCTCGGGCAACTAACGGTGCTGGAAAAACATTTCGTAAAGGGTGAGGCCGATTTCCACCACGATCAGGATGACGATATACCATTCCACCCGCAGGCTGCGGCGGGTATGCAGCAGGTCGAGGAGGGTTTCGGCGGTGTTGGAGATGACCTGTAGCTTGCGCTCCAGCGCCAGATGGCGTTCACGCAGTTCGAATTCATCTTCAAGGTGCAGATAAAGGCCTTCCAATTCCGGGCGTTCCCACAGCAGGTCAGGTTTGTCGGCGACTTCGGCGCGCCCCACCATGCGCTGCTGGCTAAGTAGGGAATCACCGATGTAGCTCAACAGCACATTCATCTTTTGGCCGCTACGGCCTGCGCTGAGGTTTTTCGCCAGCGGTTCGATCTGGTCGAAGGTCTTGGCGACGCGCGCCTCATCATCGGACAGCACTTCACTGCGCGCCAGCATTTCCGCCACCAGTTGCAGGCGGTGGATGGAGGCGTCCTGCAACCACAAACAACCATTGGCGTCGATGCCTTCGAGGGTGTTGGCGTTGATCCGCAGATTGAGCTTTTCATCTTCCGGCCAGGTGCGTGGCTCGCCGGTCAGGGGGAGCAGGCGTTCCAGAAACAGGGTTTCCTGCTCGGCGTTCATGCTGAAAAACACCACCACGCCGTAACGGAACAGGATGGCGCAGCCACCACCAGGTATCGCCAGCGATAGCGGATTGATGGCGACGGTTTCATCGGCCCGGAACGGTTTGGTGTCGATGCGGCTGCCTAACAGCAGGGCGCGCACCCGGATTGGGTTGTCGCTGGACAGGTCGATTTGTAGGGTAGCCATGTGCAGATTTGCGCTAGTTGTTTTGATGCTGGTAAGTAGGCCGGATTTGTGGGCAATAGGCAATAAAAAAGGGTGCGGAAACCGCACCCTTTTGATCCTGAGGGAACCGTTGAGACTTATTGGTTCTCGCGGTTGTCGATCAGGTTGTCGACCACGCTTGGATCCGCCAGTGTGGAGGTGTCGCCCAGGCCTTCGAGCTCGTTGGCGGCGATCTTGCGCAGGATACGGCGCATGATCTTGCCGGAACGGGTCTTCGGCAGGCTTGGTGCCCATTGGATGATGTTGATTTTGGCGATTGGGCCGATTTCATCACGCACCAGCTTGATCAGTTCGGCTTTCAGCGCGTCAGTGCCTTCTTCGCCCGCCATCAGGGTGACGTAAGCATAGATGCCCTGGCCGGTCAGCTCATGTGGATAACCCACAACAGCGGCTTCTGCAACCTTGTCATGCAGCACCAATGCGGATTCGATTTCGGCAGTGCCCAAGCGGTGGCCGGAAACGTTCAGTACGTCATCCACACGGCCAGTGATCCAGTAGTAGCCGTCTTCGTCGCGGCGGGCACCGTCGCCAGTGAAGTAGTAGCCAGGGTACATGGCGAAATAGGTTTCAAAGAAGCGCTTATGGTCGCCGTAAACAGTGCGCATCATGGATGGCCATGGGAATTTGATCGCCAAGTTGCCTTCCGCCGGGTTGCCGTCGATTTCGATGCCTTTGTCATCCAGCAGCACAGGTTGCACGCCGAAGAACGGAATGGTTGCGGAACCGGGCTTCAACGTCGTGGCACCTGGCAGCGGGGTCAGCATGTGCGCGCCGGTTTCAGTTTGCCACCAAGTGTCGACAATCGGGCAGCGGCCATCACCAACCACGTTGTAGTACCATTCCCAAGCTTCCGGGTTGATCGGTTCGCCAACCGTGCCGAGGAGGCGCAGTGAGGTGCGTTTGGTTTTCTTGACCGGCTCGTCACCGGCACCCATCAGGGAGCGGATCGCGGTTGGCGCGGTGTAGAAAATGGAAACGTTGTGCTTGTCGCAAACTTCCCAGAAACGGGAGATGTCCGGGTAGGTCGGGATGCCTTCAAACATCAGGGTGGTGGCGCCATTGGCCAGCGGGCCGTAGACGATGTAGGAGTGGCCGGTCACCCAGCCCACGTCAGCAGTACACCAGTAGACTTCGCCATCCTTGTAGTCAAATACGGTCTTGTGGGTCATGGCCGCTTGCAACAGGTAGCCGCCGCTGGAGTGCAGCGCGCCTTTGGGCTTGCCGGTGGAGCCGGAGGTGTAAAGGATGAACAGTGGGTCATCCGCATCCATTTCTTCCGCCGGGCAATCGGCGGAGGCTGCCTCAAGGGCTTCGTGGTACCAAATGTCGCGGCCTTCAGCCCAGGCTACCGGCGCGCCGCCGCGTTGGACGACGATGCAGGTGTGGACTTGTGGGCAAGCTTCAACAGCTTTGTCCGCATTCTTTTTCAATGGCACTTTCTTGCCGCCGCGCATGGATTGGTCGGATGTGATCACGACTTCGCATGCAGCGTCATTGATGCGGTCTTTCAGTGCATCGGGCGAGAAACCACCGAACACGATGGAGTGGACGGCACCGATACGGGCGCACGCCAGCATGGCGACCGCCGCTTCCGGGATCATCGGCAGGTACAGGGAGACGCGGTCGCCTTTTTTGACACCGCGGGATTTCAGGACATTGGCGAATTTGCTGACTTCTTCGTGCAGTTCGCGGTAGGTGATCTTGCGGTCATCATCAGGGCTGTCGCCTTCCCAGATGATGGCGACCTGATCGCCTCGGGTTTCCAGGTGACGGTCCAGGCAGTTGTAGGCCACATTCAATGTGCCGCCCTTGAACCAGTTGATGTGCAGGTCATCTGCGCCGAAACTCCAGTCCAGTGCGGTATCCCATTTTTTGAACCAGGTCAGGTATTTTTCTGCCTGCTCGCCCCAGAAACCCGCAGGGTCATCAACAGAACGTTTGTACATTTCAGTATATTGTTCTGCATTGATGTTTGCCTGGGCGGCAAAGGCTGCGGGTACGGGATAGGTTTTGACTTCAGACATTATGGTTGACTCCTCGTTCTAGCTAATCGGCAAGTGATTGTCACAGTGGTGCGGGGTTGTTGTATCTCACTATTTTTGAGGCTCTATCTTTATACAATCTACCGCTGGTTGTCCAGACAAGTGACTAAAAAAAGCCAGGATTGTCGACATCTCAGGTTTTTTCCAGGCCATCGCGCACCAACGGCTGCATGGCGGTAAGCAAACTTTTAAACAGGTTTGGATGTTGCCGTTCCTCCACCGCCAGCAATTCTTTCATGTGCTGGCGTTGGGTAGGCGTCCCGAAACACATGGGGCAATTTTCTACAATGACAGGCAATCCTGCCGCTTTGGCGAAATCAGCGGTCTGGCGCTCCCTGGTCATGACCAACGGGCGGATGACACGCAGGTCGCCTGCATCGATCCGGTAGTGTGCCTTCATTGTTTTCAATTTGCCACCGTGAAACGCAGACATCAGAAAACTTTCCGCAAGGTCGTCCAGGTGTTGCGCCAATGCCAGCACGTTATAACCCTGCTCACGGGCTGTCCGGTACATCAGGCCGCGTTTCATGCGCGAGCAGAAGGCGCAGTAGGAGTCATTGTCCATATGTGTTTCCGCCAACCTGACAATAGGCTCGCGCACATAGTGATAGGGGACGCCGAGCGTTTCCATGTAGGGAATCAGCGGCGTTGGGTCAAAGCCGTCGGATTGCGGGTCAATGGTGACGGCGGCGAATTCGAAGCGGATGGGGGCATGGCGCTGGAAATGGTTGAGGATGTGTAGCAGCGCCAGCGAGTCCTTGCCTCCGGACAGGCCTAACAGGATACGGTCGCCTTCACGGATGAGCCGATATTCCCCGATGGCTTTGCCGACCTGGCGCAACAGGGATTTGGGGGGGGCGACGAATGCGGGGTGGATTTGTTCTGCAATATTCATATCGGGAGGCTACAGCTATGTCACGAAAAGAGCATAAAAGCCCGATTGTAGTGGCAGAATTCGTATGAATGAAAGTGTGTTCGAAGATTGGCCGTATTTTGGGTGGATGCAGGGGAACCGTAGGGGAGCGGTGACGTTGGTTGGGCTCCAAATAAATACCCCCGCTTTTAGGGCGGGGGTGAGAGGAGTCGAGACATGGTCAGGCATTTTATTGTTATTGATGTTTAAGCCTGCTCTCTGCCTCTTGGGGCTTGCTGATAAATTTCTTTCTTGTTTTTGCTGTTGCGTCGCTCTGACTGGCGAGTTGCAGGATAGAGTGCAACGCTTGTGCCAACTTTAAATTTATTTATATGTAGTTGAATTTAAAGTAATTTTTTCGTGATACTTGCATGTTGGCCTGGAAGGGGAACTGGCAAGCCTGTCAGAAATCGACAGGCTTGGTGGCAGAGGATGACAGGGAGTGACAGTATTGCCATACTCAGGCTATCGGATCGGTAAAGGGAGGGGTGAGAATGCGGCCCAAACATCGCTACGATTATTGGCACATCATCGTGCTCTGTGGGATTTTCCTGCCGCCTGCGTCATTGGCGGCCGCGTCCATTGGTTCAGTCAAGGTTTTCAAGGACTGGGCAGTCGCTTGCAACAATATCCGCGCCTGTGAAGCCACTTCGTTTATGTTCCGTGACGATGGCTCGGGTGAAATGAGCGCCCTCTTGCAGCTGAAACGGGGCGGCAAGGCGGATGACGCCCCCCATTTCAGCCTGATCTTGGGGTATGACGCCTTGCCCGCCAATTTGGTCGGCAAAACTGTCCGGTTGCAGGCTGGGGGGGAATCGCTGGCGTTGGGGGCCTTGACCAGCGTCCAGCAAAAAGCGGCCGCCATCGCTATTCCTGTGGAAAAAAACACTGCCCTGCTGGCCATGCTGCAAAAGCCTGCATTGTTGGAAGTTGTTGTCGGCGCACAAACCTATCGGGCAAGCTTGAGCGGTTTTGCCGCCAGTTTGCTGTATATGGATGAACAGCAAAAGCGCCTGGACACTGCCAGTGCCTTGCTTCGCAAAGGTGACAAAGCCATGACGGACAAGCCGCCGGAAGTCCCACCGTTGAAAGCGGTGTCGCCGCCAAAAGGCATGCAGGCCCCGAAAGACCTGGCGGGCAAAGTGCGCAAGGTGATGGCCGATAGCCTGACGGACTGCGAGGCTGACGAGGGCGATTACAAACCTAGCGAACGTGATTTCACGGAACCGCTTGATGCAGGCCACTATCTGGTAGGCGTCGCTTGTTTTAGCGGCGCTTATAATGAGATGACCGATATTTTTGTGGTGACAAAAGACTCTGCTGCTTCCGCCAAGCCACAGACGGTGCGCGCCAAACTGGAATTGTCTGGTGGTGAAGGTTCACAATTGGTGAATGCCGATTTTGATCCAAAAACCGGCATATTGTCCGAATACAACAAAGGGCGCGGCTTGGGTGATTGTGGTTCTGATACGCAATGGGTATGGACTGGCAAGCAATTTGCGGCGGTCTCACATAATGATATGCCAGAGTGCCGGGGCGTCATTGAGTACCTGAATCTGTGGACGGCGCAGGCTGTCAAACCAAAATAAGCCTTCCTGTATTAATCAGCATCGGTAAAGGAGTAAGGAGCATGATACGTTTTACCAGTCCGGCGGGTGCCAGTGTGTCCATGTTTGATAAGGATGCAAAGGCGTTGATCCGTATGATGGGGCACAGCGGTGCCGTCCCTAGCGCCATTCGTGCTGAGGATGTGGCGGAAGCGCTGCAAAATTTGACAAATGCCCTCAAGACGGAGGAGGAACAAGAGCAAGATGGGCAGCAAGGCAAACCGCAGCAGCAGGATGAAGAGGATAAACGTGTCAGCGTCAATGTCCGCGCTTATCCGCTGCTGGAATTATTGAATGCTGCTGTCGCCAAACAGAAAAATGTGATGTGGGAGCAAGATCACTCATTGTTCTGATCGCCGACAGTTTACGGGGTGGTTTGGCTCGCTTTGGGGGGTGGAGCATGTGGGGCTTACGGGTAGGAGCGCCAGCTGATTGCAGATGTTGGGGAGGGAGGCATAAAATCATTTGAGTGCGATCATTATAAATATTTTACGTTATATAAATTACAATAATTGAATCTCTCGAATTTAAACGTTGGCCGTTCTTAGCATTTTGTTATTTAAGTATAATTATTGCCTCTATATCCACTGGTCGGCAAAATGCTCCCTTCATTTTTCTGATCTGTGCTATAACCTTTTTAGCCTGAATAATTAGGGCTTAAATTTATTTAGTCAGAAACTATATAAGGTTACAAGCTATGTCAGAAATTCTTGCTCCAAAAGGACTTCCAATAATTAAGCAAGCTGGTCTTGTGTTGGCGGCGGTGTTGTGCGCATCCCTGTTGAGCGCGTGTGACTGTGATGGCGATTGTTCTACCGGCGGCACAACTACCGGCGGCACAACTACCGGCGGCACGACTACCGGCGGCACGACTACCGGCGGCACAACTACCGGCGGCACAACTACCGGCGGCACAACTACCGGCGGCACAACTACCGGCG
>NZ_JAYMYJ010000125.1:46057-56503 GCF_035668035.1 Candidatus Thiothrix phosphatis
GCTCCACTTCTGTGACGACAGGTGATGGCACTACCGGCGGCACTACCGGCGGCACTACCGGCGGCACTACCGGCGGCACTACCGGCGGCACCACCGGCGGCACCACCGGCGGCACCACCGGCGGCACTACCAGTGCAAAGACGTTCACGAAATTGAACGCTAGCGGCGCAACGTATACCGCTGATGGTGTTCAGACATTGTCTTGTGTAAAAGACAATCAAACTGGCAAGTTCTGGGAGGTCAAGACCAATGCTGCGGTTGTCGCAAACTCTGATTTCCGTGATGTTGATTATGGCTACTTCTGGGGCGATGGCGTAGGCCAAGCTGCTGGTACTCCAGCCACTTCAAGCGCCATCATGGCGAACCCATGTTCTGGTTCTGGCTCAACATTGACCAAGTGCGATACAGCCTCCTATGTGAAGGCGGTCAATGCCATGAATAGCGGCAAGGGTCTGTGCAACAAGACAACATGGCGTTTGCCAACCTCCGCTGAACTGTTGGGCTTGCTGGATACCAGCAAATCTGCGCCGCCTTATGCTTACACTGACTTGGGCAATACGGCTTTTGATGCTTCCGATACTGATGGCAGGTCATACGTATATGGCTATTGGTCTTCCACTCCGGTGACAGGCGCAGAAACAACCCAACGGGTTGTCATCAGTTTCTCCAACAAGCTGTCCAACGGGCAATCTAAAAACCACAACATGGTCAATCAGATTAATGACCAGATACGCTTGATTGCTGACTAAGGTTTGGATGGGAACCAGCGAAGCGGAATATCCCGTTTCGTCCATTCGTAAGTTGTGGCGGCCTTTGGGTCGCCACAATTTTTTCCGCCACATCCCCCTGTGCTGCATACGGCAGTTTGTTCCCGCACTTTGCCTTTGCGCCGCCAATAGTCCAGTGCAAACTGGGCGGCTTCAGGCGTGATGTCAAAATGGGTAGCCACATCCTGCAAGCTGGCAACGCCATATTTTTGCAGGTAAGCACGGATTTCGCCCAGCAACATCCATCACCCCATCCGCAATTGCAGGCCAGTGTGCGTCTGCTTGTCTTTGCGTCCGGCCAGATGGAAAGCATAGACCGCTACTGCAAACGCCCCGACTACCAACACCACCCAAAGCAGTGACGTTCCTGGATGTTGGGTAAAGGTGGCCAACTGGTAGAATAAGGTCGAGGCCCCATACGCTAACCCCGTGCTCCAGGCCACGCCCAATGCAGTCCATCGGGAGCCAACCTCACGGTACATGGCACCAGTGGCCGCCACGCATGGAAAGTACATCAGGATAAACAGCAAGTAGGCGAATGCACCTATTTTTCCATCAAAGTATCGGTTCATGGCGGCGAAGGTGGCTTTGCTGACATCCTGCTCCTCATTGATGGCACCGAAGCCGAGCGGGTCGGCCAGCTTGCCCAACGCGTCCCCAAGATTGGTGGGGATAGTGGCGAAAGCTATCTGCAAGCCTGCAGTGAGGCTGTAAGGCTTCTCTTGAGTTGCGGCAATGTTGTTGGCGGGAGTCGCGTCTATCTGGCCGTACAGTGCGTCCAACGTACCGACAACCACTTCTTTTGCCAGCAGTCCGCTGACGATGCCGACTGTGGCGGGCCAGTTGTCTTGGTGGATACCAAGCGGCGAGAACATTGGGGTGACGGCCTTGGCGGCTGCACTTAACACCGATTTTTCCGTGTTCTGATTGCCGAAACTGCCATCCGTGCCTAAGCTATTGATTACATTGATAACCGTCACCACAATGACAATCAGTTTCCCCGCACCGACGATGAAGCCTTTCAGCTTGTTCCAAGTATTGAGCAGAATGTTGCGCAAGCCTGGAATTTGGTAGGTCGGCATTTCCATCACGAAATGGTCCGCTCCACCTTGCAGCAAGGTTTTGCGCATGATCAGGCCGGTAAGGATGGCGAAAGCGATGCCGGTCAGGTACAGCAGGAACACAATGTTCTGCCCGCCGCCGCCGTGGAAGAACGCCGCCGCAAACAGCGCATACACCGCCAGCCGCGCCCCGCAGGACATGAACGGCGCCATCAGGACGGTCAGGATGCGTTCCCGTTGGCTGTCCAGTGTGCGGGTCGCCATGATGGCGGGCACATTGCAACCGAAGCCGACAATCAACGGCACGAACGCCTTGCCGGAAACGCCCAGCTTGCGCATGAACTGGTCCATCACGAAAGCGGCACGCGCCATATAGCCGGACTCTTCCAGCAGGGTCAGGAACAAATACAAGGCGGCGATGATGGGGATGAAGGTCGCCACCACCTGCAAGCCTCCGCCAAGGCCATCCGCCAGCAGCGTGATCAGCCATTCGGGCGCAAAACTGCCGAGCATGTGCCGCACCCCATCCACCGCGATGGTTTGCAGCGCAATGTCAAAAAAGTCGATGAATGCCCCACCCAGATTGATGCTGAACAGGAACAGCAGGTACATCATCGCCAGGAAGATCGGTATGCCAGTCCAGGTTCCCAGCACCCAGCGGTCAGCCTTGTCGGAAAGCGTGCGGCTGATTTTGCCACGTTCGTGCACCACCTCCTGCGCCAGCCGGGTGGAGAGGTCGAAGCGCGCATCCGCCAGCAGGAAATCGAGATCTTCGCCGCTTTCGTCCTCAATCTTGCGGTGCAGGGTGTAAATGCTTTTTTCCACCTTGCAGGTTTGCAGCGCAAACAGCGCATCGGCGCGGCCTATATCCTGCGCTTGCGCCTGAATGTGCTGGATAGCAGTTTCAACACTGTGATGGTAGGGGATGTCGAAATGAACGGTGGAGCTGCTGGGGATGTAGTGGCAGATGGCGTGATGGACAGGAACCAAATCCTTGTCATTGCGCAGGGAAACCGGAATGACCGGGCAGCCGAGGCGTTCGTGCAGGGCCTGCGCATCCACTTGCCTGCCGCGCCGTTCCGCCACATCCATCATGTTCAACAGCACAAGCATCGGCACATTGAGTTCACGCAATTGCAGGGTCAGATACAGGCCGCGTTCCAACGTGCTGGCGTCGACAATATTGATGTACAGGTGCTCGGGGTGCTGCTGGACAAATTTGCGCGCCACCGCTTCATCGGCGGAGGTGTCGCTGAAATCCAGGGAATAAGTGCCGGGCAAGTCGACAACGTGCAGTTCTTCATCTAACAGGCGGCACTGGCCTTCCTTGCGTTCAACCGTTACCCCAGGCCAGTTGCCGGTGCGCTGGCGGGCACCTGTCAGCAGGTTGAACAGGGTGGTCTTGCCTGCGTTGGGGTTGCCCAGTAATGCAATTTTCTTGTGCAGGGCTGACCTTGGGCAGCGTTTTTCCTGTGCGCTACAGCATTCTTTCGCCACGGTTTACTCCTGCACATGCACCATGATTTTGTCGGTAATGGAGCGGCCCAGACTGATGCGGTTATTGCCGGAACCCAGCACGATATCGCCGCGGCGGTTGCGCAGGACTTCAATGTGGGTGCCTTTGCCAATTCCCATGCCAAGCAAGCGAATGCGGGTTGGGTTGTCCGTTTGTACAGAATGGATGTGCGCGGCGGTCATTTCCGCCAGCCAGGAAAGGGGTTGGGCTTCAGCAAGGCTCATGCTGTGGCTACCTACCTAAAGAAGTGAAAATGATTCTCAAATTTATATTAGATGTTTTTAATCTTCAAGTTCTACTGAACATTTTATTCAATGGCTTGTCATAATCGGTGATGCATGGCTTGACTACCCTGCATCAGGTCGTGGACTCCTCCGACAATTTTCCTCCCTGGGTTTCCAGGGAGGCACTTTTCCAACCCAGGCTTAAATGAGGGCTACTGTGAAAATAACGAACTACTGTTTTTCTGTGCTGCTTCTGCTCACTGTAGTCGGGTGTGATCGGCTGGAAAAGGATATGTTGTCGGCACCGGATGACGCCACGCTGGAGCGTTACGGGTTGGATGCCGTGAAACTGGGTGATAAACGGGCTGACGCAGGCGCACAGTTACAAGCGTTGCTAGACAAGCCCATGCAATGCACGCCTGGGAAAACTGGTTTGGGGGACAAGCGCAAGGCTTATGCATTGGAAGAGTGCAGCGCCGCACCGGTTAACGGTGAAGTCGGCAAACTTTGGGATGAGAAACTGAGTTTCTTCAAGGCGGTCTTTGTGGAAAACCAGTTGTGCAGTCTGGAGTTGCAACTGAAAACCTCCGGTGATTATGAAAAGCTGTATGACGCGCATGGCAAAAAGATTCTCAACCTGTTCGGCAAGCCGGACGAGGTGACGGCCAAGGAAGTGGTATGGCAGCGGGAGGGCGATGAAGCCACCCTCAAGGATTTGGGCAATGGGCGGGTCAATCTTGAAATCCGCAATAAAAAGGTCATGCAGGCGCTGCATCACAAGGGATAACGACAGAACAGCACAAAATATAAAAAGTTAGGGGCTATTGGGGCGAACTGGCGGGGCATAACTTGTTAAGATACGCGGCATTGCCGCTGAATCTGTGCCTGTTATGCCCCGCATTCTTCTATTCAACAAACCGTATGACGTGCTCTGCCAATTTACTGACCAAGAAGGCCGGTTGACGCTCGCCGATTATATTCCGGTTCCCGGTGTTTACGCTGCCGGTCGGCTTGACCGTGACAGCGAAGGCTTGCTGCTGCTGACCGATGATGGCGGCTTGCAGCACAAAATCGCCAACCCCAAGCATAAAACTAACAAGACTTACTGGGTGCAGGTGGAAGGCGCGCCGACGGACGCGGATCTGGAGCCGCTGCGCAAAGGGGTGATGCTGAAAGATGGCCTGACCCGCCCGGCCCGTGTCTGCGTCATGCCTGAACCTTCCCTCTTGTGGCCGCGCAACCCGCCGATTCGGGCGCGCAGATCGATCCCTGACACATGGCTGGAAATGACCATCAGCGAAGGCCGTAACCGGCAGGTGCGGCGCATGACGGCCGCCATCGGTTTCCCTACCTTGCGCCTGATCCGCTACCGGATCGGCACTTGGACATTAGATGGCTTGTCCAGTGGGGAATGGCGGGACGCCTGAGTATGACCGGATTGCCTCACCCTGTTCAAAACTGGTGTTTGTATTGAAGGTTTTCGATGCAACGCAGTATGTCGCGCCTCATTTCATCGGCGTCGTTAATGCGCATATAGGCACTGAGGAATGAAACCACGCGGCGCGCCAAGTGCTGATGGTCTTCATTTGGCGCAATGACGGCTGCATTCATGTCCTGGTTGTCTTCCAGAAAACTGCAAACCAGATTCTTTTGTGGGGAGTCATTTGTCCCAACGTGAATGGCAAGGCTGCGGGTATGCTTATGCACGACCATCAAGTCGTCTGCCGTCATATTGATGACTGGGTTTTCCATCAGCCGTCTCCTGTAGTGTGGTGAAGTTCAGTATTCTGGACGATTTATGTAAGTTTTGCCTAATTTGTTGCGTTGCAGCATAGACCATGATGGCCTGGGTGTTCAAGTTACCGTATTGTAAGTTGCCAACCAACCGCCGCCATCCGCTTGTTGATTGACTGACAGGAGAGAAATCATGATGAGCCGCCGCCGTTTCCTGGCCTCTTCGTTGCTGTTGCCCGCTGGGGGGCTTTTGGGGCGTGCCGCTTTTGCCGCCGATAGCGGCCAGGGCGCATGGTTTATGCCGGACGAAGGCGAAACGCATGCGCGCACCTGGATGGCTTTCGGCCCCAGCGTGGCCATATGGGGTCGGAAGCTGTTGCCGGAAACGCGCCGCAATCTCGCCCTGCTGGCCAATGTCATCGCCCAATATGAGCCGGTTTCCCTGCTGGTGAGGGAAAACGAGCTTGAGATCGCCCGCAGCATGGTCAGCGACAAGGTGGAGTTGGTGGTGTCCCCGCTGGATGACCTGTGGATACGCGACACAGGCCCGACCTTCGTCCTCAACCCGCAGGGCGGCAAGGCGGCGGTCAACTTCAATTTCAATGGTTGGGGCGGCAAGCAAACCCACCGCCAGGATGCAAAGGTTGCAGCTTTTGTCGCCAAACAGGCGGGGGTTGAAGTTTTGCCCGCAAAACTGGTGATGGAGGGCGGCTGCATTGAAGTGGATGGCCACGGCACGGCCATTATGACCGAAAGTTGCGTGCTCAATGACAACCGTAACCCCGGCGTGTCCAAAGCGCAGTTTGAAGACTTGCTGATGCCGCTGCTCGGTCTGGACAAGATCATCTGGTTGCCTGGCGTCAAGGGCAAGGATATTACTGACGGCCACACCGACTTTTACGCCCGTTTCGCCCGCCCCGGCGTGGTGCTGGCCGGGTATGACCCTGATCCGGACTCATATGACCATGACATTACGCTGCGCCATCTGGAAATCCTCAAATCCGCCACCGATGCGCAGGGCGGCAGGCTGGAGGTCATTTCATTGGAAGGCCCTATGGAGATCCGCAAAAAGTTCCTGAATGATGAGTTCGCTGCCGGGTACATCGGCTTTTACGTCTGCAACGGGGCGGTTATCATGCAGGAGTTCGGCGACCAGCAAGCGGACAAGGCGGCGCGTGACGCCATCCAGCAAGCTTTTCCTGGCCGCAAGATTGAGCAGTTGAATGTTGACGGCATCGCCGCTGGCGGCGGCAGCATCCACTGCGCGACCCAACAGGAACCCCAAGCGCTGGCTTGAGCAGCGCCCCGGCAGAGGAGCCATTATGTCCCATCATCACGACCATGCCCCTTGCCGTTGCGCCTGGGTGGATCTGGGCAAGCCCGATTATGTCGCCTACCATGATGAAGAATGGGGCGTTCCGGTGCACGATGACCGCAAGCTGTTCGAGTTCCTGCTGCTGGAGTCGGCGCAGGCCGGTTTGAGCTGGTACACCATCCTGCGCAAGCGGGGCGGCTACCGGCAGGCGTTCGACAATTTCGATCCTGAGAAGGTCGCCCGCTATGACGACGCCAAGGCGCAGGAACTGCTGGCGAACCCTGGCATTATCCGCAACCGGTTGAAAATCCTTGCCGCCATCAGCAATGCGCAGCATTTCCTCGACATCCAGCAGGAATTCGGCAGTTTCGACGCTTATATCTGGCGCTTTGTGGAGGGCGAACCCATCGTCAACGCTTTCCGCCAGCTGTCCGAATGTCCGGCGACCAGCAAGGAGTCGGACGCGCTCAGTAAGGACTTGAAGAAGCGTGGCTTCAAGTTCATGGGCTCCACCGTTTGCTACGCGCATATGCAGGCGACCGGGATGGTGAACGACCACCTGCTGGACTGTTTCCGGCGTGAGGAAATACTCAACGGCAAGCCCTGACCCAGGGGTTCCCCCTCTCCCAATCTGTGCTGCGCTGCCGTACACTGGCTTCCTTTTAATAAAACGGTTACAAAAAACTGAAGGATGTCACTTCCATGATCGACGCATTTCCCGCACCCAGCATCGTTCCGCTCGACCATATCCTGCCGGATGAGCCGCTGCTGATGATGGGGGCCGGGCCGGTGCCCATTCCGCAACGGGTTGCCGATGCCAACTCAATCGTCATCAACCATCTTGGCGAAACCATGAACCGGGTGATCGGGCAGGTCAAGGAGATGGGGCGGTATGTGTTCCAGACCGCCAGCAGCCATGTCATGGGCGTCAGCGGGCCGGGTTCGGCGGCGATGGAAATGGCCGTGGCCAATCTGGTGGCCCCTGGTGACCGGGTGCTGTGCATCACCAACGGCTATTTCAGCCAACGGCTGGCGGAAATGGTGCGGCGCGTGCGCGGTGAACCAACCCTGCTGGAAACCCCCCATAACCAAGGGGCTAGTGTGGAGGCGGTGGAACGTGCCCTGCAACAGGGGCGTTTCAGTGTGGTGACCATGGTGCAGGGGGAAACGTCCAACACCGTCTGCAACCGCAACCTTGAAAAGATTGCCCGCCTCGCCCGGCGTTACGGTTGCCTGACGATTGTGGATGCGGTCTGCACCCTCAGCACCATGCCGCTGGAAATGGACAACTGGCAAGTCGACGCCATTATCACTGGCGGGCAGAAAGGTTTGTCGTCGATCCCAGGCGTTTCGCTGCTGGCGTTTTCCGAAGAAGCCTGGGCGCGGAAAATCGCCTGCCGCACCGACCTGCCTTACCACTGGTGTCTGGACGCGCAACTGGCCGACAAGTTCTGGAACCAAAACTCTTATCACTACACCGCGCCGGTTTCCGGCATCCTCGCCCTGCACGAAGCGTTGCGGTTGGTGTGTGAGGAAACTTTGCCGCAGCGTTTCGCCCGGCATCTGCGCTGTTCCGAAGCCCTGCAAGCGGGCATTGAGGCCATGGGGCTGGAACTGCTGATTGAAAAACAACACCGCCTGAATTCGGTGGTCGGCATCGTGGTGCCGGAACATGTTTCCGCCGACGCCGTGCGCGCCTACATGTCGCAGCTTCACAAGGTGGAGATTTCCGGTGCTTTTGGCCTCAATATCCTGCGCGTCGGCCAGATGGGGGAACAAAGCCGTGGCTACAACCTGTTCCGCACCCTGCATGCGTTCGGTTCCAGCATGCGCAAGGCGGGCGCAGTGCTGGACTTGCCTGCGGGCATGGCGGAACTGGAACGCAAACTGTCGGCATAAACCTTGAAACCGACGTAGAAAACAGACGCCGTTGGACGGCATTATCCGGTAGAATTTGCGCCTGTCCCGTTATTACAAGACTCCCGCATGCTGCCTGGAATTTCCGTTTTGCGCCGTTTCGCCCGGCGTTTGCCGATGACGCTGTGTGTCGCCCTGCTGCTGGTCGGTGGGGCGCACGCCAATGAACCAGTAGGGTATAAAGCCGCCTACAAAGTGGTGGGCAAGCCCTCGCTGAAAACCCAGGCGGACAAACAGCACGCCTTGTTTGACTACTTCCTCAACAACGCCTTGCACGGTAAGGGCAAGCAGGATTTCGAAAAAGTCGCTAAACAGGTGAAGAACAAAATCACCTGGCGGGATGATGATGGCAAAAACGCCTATGACGAGGCGTTTGTCCGTTCCTATGCCTTCGCCCGCACGCTGGATTTGCAGGGCATGCCCGACACCATTATGTTGATTCCCTGCATGGAGTCGCAATGGCATGGCAAGAAGGGCAGGAAATCAGCCGACTATGGTTACTGGCAATTGACGCCGGAGGTGTTGCGGGAAATCCAGGCGCTGGATTATGTGCCTGCCGCCGTCAAGAAAGCGGACATCAACCAACTGCGCGCCGACGCCACCTTGAGCACGCGGGCGGCACAGGCGCATTTGCACCGTTACCATTTCTATTTCGCCAAGGTCGCCGGGTTTGGCGAAAGCGACGCCTGGCTGCTGACGTTCACCGCCTTCAACTGGGGGGCTGGCAACGTCAAGCGGATGCTGGCCGAGATGGCGGCGCAAGGCGTCAAGGCGGATTTCTCCAGTTTCTACCACCACTTGTATGCTGTCCACCGCAAGAATCCGGGCGACCGCTCGCTCAAGGCGGCAGTGGAATATGTCCCCAGCCTGTGGAATATCGCGCAGCTGGTGAAGGAGTCCCGCTAGTGCAGTGTTGTGTGGCGAGGCTGGACGGTTGATGTAGGTGTCCACGTAGATTTGTTATCTTCTTCCGAGTCTATGCCTAACGCGTCTTCTTGGTTTGGTGGTGTTGTTTCATCATTACTTTGATCTATTTCCAATATTTTTTCAATTTGCTTTAGCTTCTTGCTAAAGCCTATTTCTTCATTGTAGGCTTTTATTAGGTCTTCCAAATTGCTGATATATTCAACTCTTTTTTTCAAAAGAGATAAACCTTCTTGGATAGGGTTCAGTGCTTCTAATGCGCTGGATGTCATTTTGTCTTTAACTGCTGTTTCCATTTTATCGATATGAAACCGGAGAAGGTCACAATCCATCGTTATGGCTATACTTCGAGCCGCGTCTAACTCAGCAAGTTCGTCAGAACCATTCTCATAGTCTTGTTGTTTGAGGCTTTGAGATATATTCCTGATTTCTTGGCGCAAGGCGGCAATTTTTTCACGGTAATCTTTGATTTTTTCTTGATTATATTGTGCGCTCTCAGATAAAGCAGTTATTTTTGTTATGATTCGGCTATGGTCGTCATTGATCATGTTTGAGTCCTTTAATATTTTATGGTTAGTGGAAAGTTTTGTTGTTGGGGATATCTAGCTTGTCTATATATAGTAGTTTTGTTGAAATGAAAACAAGAAAATCTTCGAGTTCATTTATTTTTCTGGTGGCTTTTTTGGTTTGGTGCTCTTTCAAGTTTATTGAGATTTCGTTAGTGAGTTGCCTTATTTCTTTGCAATCTTTTTCTATAAAAGATGTTCGGGTTGCTTGTGTTTCATTTGATATTCCGCTGTCATAGCCTATCAATATGGCATATTCTTCAAGGTCTTCTTTTAGCTTGAAAAGTTGCTGATCTGTTTGTTTGTTAATAGGTTGATTGGCTTGTGATGTATTTATTAGTTTGTTTGCGGTATGGCTATTTTTCGGAATAGTAAGTATCCCCCGGCAAAGCCGGGGGCTTTAGAATATGTGAGCCGCTCAA
>NZ_JAYMYJ010000126.1:0-8225 GCF_035668035.1 Candidatus Thiothrix phosphatis
CAGGGTCAGGATGTTGAGCGAGAAACCGAAGTATTGCATCGCCATGAAGGTGGGGATGATCGCCAGCGGCAGGGCGGCGGCGGACACCAACGTGGCGCGGACATTGCGCAGGAACAGGAACACCACCAGGATAGCGAGCGCCGCCCCTTCGTACAGCAGGTGCATGGAGCCCTGGTAGTTGGCCTGGATGCGCTCGATGGTGTCATAGGCTTCGGCGATCTGCACTTGCGGGTGGCTGGCGGCGAATGTGGCGATGGCGGCGCGCACACCGTTGACGACATCGATTTCACTGGCTCCACGCACCCGTGTGATCTGGAAACCAACCACATTCTTGCCGTTGAGCAAGGCGTAGGTGGAGCGTTCGGCGGTGGTGTCGCGGATATGGGCGATCTGGTCAAGGCGCACATGCCGCCCGTTGGACAGCGGGATGTCGATGGCGGCGAGTTCCGCCGCCGTATCCACGCGCCCCAGCGTGCGCACCGACTGGACGCCACCACCAATGTCGCCGCGTCCGCCTGGCGCATCTTTCTGCATTTGGCCTAGCCGGGTGGAAACATCAGCGGCGGTGACGCCCATCCCGGTCATCAGCGCAGGGTCGAGGTCGATGCGGATTTCACGGTCGACGCCGCCGACCCGCGACACTTTGCCCACGCCTTGGATCGACATCAGCGCGCGGGTGATGTCATTGTCCACGAACCACGACAGGGCTTCCTCATCCATGTTGGGGGAGGCCACGGTGAAGGTGACCAGCGGGCTGCCTGCGGTGGTGACTTTGGAGACGATCGGGTCGTTCATTTCCTGCGGCAGGTTGGCGCGGATGGTGTCGACCGCGTTGCGCACCTCATTCAAGGCGACTTCGGTGTCTTTCTCGATCTCGAATTCGGTGGCGATGCTGGCGGAACTGTCGGTCAGGGTGGAGCGGATGTGCTTGACGCCGTTGATGGTGGCGAGCTGGTTTTCGATCTTGCGCGCCACCTCGCTTTCCAACTGCGCCGGGTCAGCGCCTTCCAGGGTGGCGCTGACGATAATGGTCGGCAGGTCAATGTCAGGGAAGTTTTGCACACCGAGCGACTTGAAACCCTTGAGGCCGAGGAAGGTCAGCAGCGCAAACAGCAGGATGGCGGGAACTGGGTTGCGGATCGACCAAGCGGAAACATTCATGGTTTATCCCCAAGGCTGGAGGCGGCGGGTTTGCTGGCAACCTGCACGGTGTCGCCGTCGTTGAGGAAGGCGCCACCGGTGACAACCACTTGCGCATCCGGCTTCAGGCCATCCAGGACTTCCACCTTGCCGTCGGCGCGCCGCCCGGTTTGGACGGTCAACTGGCTGACTTTGCTGCCTGCGCTGAGGGCGAACACGTAATTCTTGCCGTCGCGCAGGATCACGCTGGATTGCGGGACGGTCAACGCCTGCGATGCGCCGGTGAGGATTTCGCCTTCCGCGAACATGCCCGCCCGGGCCGGGCTGTCCGGCGGCAGGCTGATGTAGGCGGTGGCGTTGCGGGTGTTGGGGTCAAGCGTGGGGGAAACCACACGCACTTCGCCTTCCGCGTTGCCGCCGTCCGGCAGGGTCAGGCGCGCCTGCTGGCCGGGGCGTATGCGCCCCATATCCTGGCTGGGGATGGCGGCCTGCCATTCGACCCGGTTCTGGCGCACCAGCCGGAACAGTTCGGAGCCGGTTTGCACCACCGCGCCGAGGGTGGCCGTGCGGGCGGAGATCACGCCGTCGTCCGGTGCCAGGATGCGGGTTTGCGTCAGGCGGATCTGCTGGGCTTCCAGCGCGGCTTTCGCCACGGACTCATCGGTCAGGTACTGGTCAATCTGCTGAGTGGGCAAGGCACCACTGCTTTTCAGGCGGCGGGCGCGTTCCGCATTGGCTTGCGCCTGCTCCAGGCTGGCCTGTTTCTGCGCCACATCCGCTTTGACGGAGGCTTGTGAAAGGCGCGCCAGCTCCTGGCCTTTTTTTACTTCGTCGCCGATGTCCACCAAGACGTCCGTCACCCGCAGGCCGCTGATTTCGGAAGCGATGATGGCTTCGTGCCAGGGGGCGAGCGGGCCGGTGGCGGCGACGCCAGTGTTCCAGTTTTCTGTCGCTGGCGGGGAGACGGTTACGGTCAATGCGGGTTTTGCCTGTGGTGTGGCGGGCGCTTCTTCCGCCCGTACCGGCGATGAGGGTTGGGTTGCCAGTACGGACGCAAGAAGCAGTAAACGGATAGCACGCACGGTGGAATTCTTCACGGTAATGACTGCCGGTCAATTGTTTGGGGTGAATCTTAAATGACCAGTAGTCAGCTGTCGAGTGGTCAGGTGCGGCTGATGGCGATTGGCATTGTATGGCGGTAATGGTGGGAAACACCCACAAGATGTGGTGATGGAAAGGGAAAAGCCGGACGTGTTCCGGCTTTTTCTTTGATGCTTGGTTTTAGTCCAGTCGCTTGATCAGCTTCCGGATATCTTTGTCGAAGGATTGGATGCTACTGCCTTCTTGCTGGGAGCGGGTGAACAGCAGCGCATCCACAATATCAACATTGTGCTCGGCGAAAATCTCCAATGCCTGAATGTGGTGGTCATACTGTGCTTGATACAAGCCCGTATAACTCAACATGGCACTGAGTTTGTCAGCAATCAATGCACGTGGGATTTCATAAACTTTCAGCAGTACATAGACACATTCAATTAGCACGCCTTCAGTGACCGTGCCTTGGGTTTCACCCCGCTGGAGCGGATCAAGGATGGTGCAAGCACGTTGGTACAATGCTTCATTGTCCGCCAGTAAATAGCGCAGGATGACATTGGTATCAACGAGTTGCATATTGCTCCCTAATGATGGCATCCCAAGCCATATCGGTTTCTTTTGTCATGTCCGTGTTGGGTTTGGCATAGTCCCGCAAGCTGCCTGCAACCGACTTCACTGGCTCAATGCGTACCTGTCCATTGACCAGAATCAGGCGGATACGCTCGCTACCCAATGCTTGTCGGATGTATTTGGGTAGGGTAATTTGCCCCTTTGCGGAAATTTTCAAGGTATGCTGCTGTGTAATCACTGTTCCTTACCTCCGTCATATCGTTGGAATCATTGTGACATGGTAAGAATTAACAGGGCAAGCAGTCCGAAAGGCAGCTTGACAGCATTCATGGGGATGCGGGGTTCCGTGCTACACTTGCCCCATTGCAAACATCCACAGATGACAGCCGCCATGCAAGACAAATACGTCAACCCTTTCACCGACTTCGGCTTCAAGAAACTGTTTGGTGAGGAGCCTCACAAGGAGCTGCTCATCAGTTTCCTCAACACGCTGTTGCCAGAGAAGCACCAAATCCAAGACCTGCAATACACCCGCAATGAGCAGCAAGGCGCAACCAGCCTTGACCGCAAGGCAATCTTTGACTTGAACTGCGTCAGCCCCACGGGTGAGCGTTTCATCGTCGAGTTGCAGAAAGCCAAGCAGAACTATTTCAAAGACCGCAGCCTGTATTACGCCACCTTCCCGATCCAGGAACAGGCGCAACGCGGTGACTGGGATTACAAACTCTCTGCTGTTTATACCGTTGGCATCCTTGATTTTGTGTTTGACGAAGACCGTAATGACGGGGAAGTCGTCCACTTCATCCAGCTTAAAAACCAAAACGGGCAGGTGTTCTACGACAAGCTGACCTTCATTTACCTGACCCTGCCGCATTTCCATAAGACCTTGGACGGGCTACAAACCGTGCGGGACAAATGGTTCTACATCTTCAGGCACTTGCACGAATTGCAGGAAATCCCCCCCGTTTTGCACGAGGCCGTATTCCTCAAGCTGTTTGAGGCGGCACAAATTGCCTGCTTCGACCCCAGCGAACGCCAAGCCTATGAGGACAGCCTGAAATACTACCGTGACCTGAAAAACGTCACCGATACCGCGTGGGAGGAGGGCAAGGCGGAAGGCAAGGCGGAAGGGCTAGCGGAAGGGCTGGCGGAAGGGGCAAAGGCCAAAGCATTGGAAATCGCCCGCAACCTGTTGCAGGCTGGGGTTATCCCAGAGGCAGACATTGCCCGTATTGCAGGCTTGCCGTTGGCAGAAGTCCAGAAGCTACGGCATTAATGGCGAACTATCGACAGTGCTGGGTAACGCAAGGGCGGCTGTCCCTGTTCTATCCTGAATTTTGTCTGATTGAATAGGCACTGAAGATGCCGGTGAGACTGAGCGCCAATACCTGTTTGAAGAATGTAAAGATCTGTTAAATTTACCTGAGTTTTGTTTAAGCCCTATACCGCGACAAGGCAGGCATCATCCATCGCCCATTTCAGCGCCGGTTTTTTCGGTTGCCAGGTACAGGCAATCAACCCACAGATCAGGTTGGCCATGAAGTTGGCAACACTACGGTGCCGGGTATGTTCAATCTGTGAGATGTTTTTCAGTTGGTCATTGACCGTTTCAATCAGCGCCCGCTTGCGTAGCAGCAATTTGTCCTCCAGGGGCAGCAGTTGGTTTTTCATGTTCTTGCGCACCTTGGTGATCATTTGCAAGCCTTGCCCCATCAGCGTTTCAAACAACTTTTTGGAGATGTAGCCCTTGTCGCCAAACAGTTTGCTCACCAGCCCACGCGCCAGTTTGGGGACGGGCGCACGGTCATCCGTGTTGGCTGGCGTGACCTGAAAAGCCAATATGTTGGCAAAAATCGTCTATGTCACAAAATAATTCCAGTAAACTGTCTTCCATGGCTTCCGCTCCCTTGGCTGCTTGCTTGGTGTGGGAACCCCAAACACATACTCCAAGAACGAGAGCCTGCCTGCTTAAACGAAAATCAGGTTAACTGTCTTTATTATCAGTATGTTGGTGATTATTCTGGGCGCATGTGCGGAAAAAGTATCACATCACGGATCGATGGCGCGTCGGTGAACAGCATCACCAGCCGGTCGATGCCGATGCCCTGTCCTGCGGTCGGCGGCATCCCGTATTCCAGCGCGCGCACGTAATCGGCGTCGTAGTGCATGGCTTCGTCATCCCCGGCATCTTTCTCGGCAACCTGTTGCTGGAAGCGTTCGGCCTGGTCTTCCGCGTCGTTCAACTCGGAGAAGCCGTTGCCAATTTCACGCCCGCCGACGAAAAATTCGAAACGGTCAGTAATGAACGGGTTGGCGTCATTGCGGCGCGCCAGCGGCGACACTTCCGCCGGGTATTCGGTGATGAAGGTCGGTTGCAGCAAGCGGTGCTCAACCGTTTTCTCAAAGATTTCGATCTGGATTTTGCCCAGCCCGTAGCTGCCCTTGAGCGGTATGCCCAGTTTGGCGGCGACGGCTTTCGCCCCGTCCAGCGTGTCAATCTGCTCAGGCGTGACAGTCGGGTTGAAGTGCAAAATGGAGTCGCGCACGCTCATGCGCACAAACGGCTGGCTGAAGTCGAAGGTTTCGCCTTGGTAGGTGACCGTCGCGCTGCCGATCACGTCCACCGCCAGCCCGCGCATCAGCTCCTCGGTCAAATCCATCAGGTCGTGGTAGGTCGCATACGCCTGATAGAATTCGATCATGGTGAATTCTGGGTTATGGCGGGTGGAAAGCCCTTCGTTGCGGAAGTTGCGGTTGATTTCAAACACGCGCTCGAAACCGCCCACCACCAGCCGCTTGAGGTACAGCTCCGGCGCAATCCGCAGGTACATCGGCAAATCCAGCGCATTGTGATGGGTGATGAAAGGCCGTGCCGTCGCCCCACCCGGAATCACCTGCAACATCGGCGTCTCCACTTCCAGGAAATCACGCTGGGTGAAGAAATTGCGGATGTAGCTGACGATTTTGGAGCGCAGCACGAATGCGTCGCGTGTTTCCTGGTTCATGATCAGGTCGAGGTAGCGCTGGCGGTAGCGCTGCTCGTGGTCGGTCAGGCCGTGGAATTTTTCCGGCAACGGGCGCAAGGATTTGGTCAGCAGGCGGATTTCCTGCACCTTCACCGACAGCTCGCCGGTCTTGGTCCTGAACAGCGTCCCCTTGGCCCACACAATGTCGCCCAAATCCCAATGCGAGTAGGTGTCGAACAGCTCGTCGCCCAGCACGTTTTTCTGGGTATACAACTGGATGCGCCCGGACACGTCGGAAATGGTGGCGAAACTGGCCTTGCCCATCAGGCGCTTGAGCATCATGCGACCGGCGACGGTCACTTCCACCGCGTTTTCCTCAAACCATGGCTTGTCCTGTTCGCCATACTGCGCATGCAGGTCAGCGGCCTTGTCCGCCCGCACCACATCATTGGGGAACGGGACGCCCTGCTCACGCAGTTTCGCCAGTTTTTCGCGGCGTTGCGTGATCAGTTTGTTTTCGTCGGCGTGGTCTTGGTGGAGTTCCTGTTCGCTCATGGTCAAAGTCCGCTTTTTAAACTTGCTTCAATAAATTTGTCGAGGTCGCCGTCCAGCACCGCCTGGGTATTGGCGGTCTCCACGCCGGTGCGCAAATCCTTGATGCGCGACTGGTCGAGGACGTAGGAACGGATCTGGCTGCCCCAGCCGATGTCGGATTTGCTGTCTTCCAGCGCCTGCTTTTCGACGTTGCGCTTCATTATTTCCAGCTCATACAACTTGGCGCGCAACTGTTTCATCGCGGTGTCCTTGTTCTGGTGCTGGGAACGCCCGCTCTGGCACTGCACGACGGTGTTGGTTGGCAGGTGGGTGATGCGCACCGCCGATTCCGTCCGGTTGACGTGCTGGCCGCCCGCACCGGATGCGCGGTAAACGTCGATGCGCAAATCCGCCGGGTTGATGTCGATTTCGATGTTGTCGTCGATTTCCGGGGAAACGAACACCCCGGTGAACGAGGTGTGGCGGCGGTTGCCGGAATCGAACGGCGATTTGCGCACCAGCCGGTGCACGCCGGTTTCGGTGCGCAGCCAGCCGAACGCATACGGCCCTTCAAAGCCGATGGTGGCGCTTTTGATGCCCGCCACGTCGCCAGCGGAGGCTTCAATCAGTTCGGTCTTGAAACCTTTGGCCTCGCCCCAGCGCAAATACATGCGCAACAGCATTTCTGCCCAATCCTGCGCTTCGGTGCCGCCGGAACCGGCCTGGATGTCAAGGAAGGCGTTGTTCATGTCCATTTCGCCGGAGAACATGCGCTGGAATTCGAGGACTTTGACTTCTTTTTCGATCTCCCCGACATCCGCGATGACGGCGTTGGCGCTGGCTTCATCATCTTCCATTTCGGCCAGTTCTAGCAGCTCTTTGGCGTCGGCCAAACCGGAAGTGATGCGGTTGATGCCGCCGACGATGCCTTCCAGCACGGAACGTTCCTTGCCTAAATCCTGGGCGCGTTTGGGGTCATTCCAGATGTTGGGGTCTTCGAGCTCGCGGTTTACTTCTTCGAGGCGTTCGCTTTTGGTTTCGTAGTCAAAGATACCCCCTCAGAGCGTCCACGCGCCCCTGGAGGTCTTTGATTTTGGTATAGGTGGGGTTGAGTTCCATGATTCTGCCAGTGTGCAAGAAAAGAGGTGGGATGATAGCAACCATGGCCGCATAATCAAAGCTCACCCCCTAATATCCAAAGAAAAAGCCGGAACGCGCCCCTTCTTCCCGTATCAGGGCAGGTGCTGCCTGCGGATACAACCCGTTTTTTGACAGTGCGTCGCCGCAACTAATCGACAGGCATCAGGCGGGTTCCCAATCAAAACCGACGATATTGCGGTCTGTCTTGCTGAATTCCACGCCCAGCAAATAGATCGGCTGGTTAAGGGCGCGGTATTTGTCAGCGTAAGCCTTGTCTTTAATTTGTTGCAGGGCTTTGCCTTCCGGCACCAATTCCACCACCTTGAATTCGAAGACATACACCTTGCCATTGAATTTCAGGGTCATATCAATCCGCCCCAGGTTGGTAATGTCCTCCAGCGTGACATTCAGGCCCAGCGAGGCGAAATAGGAATAAAACACGCTGGCGTAATAGCCTTCGTAATGCTGGATGTCGTTATTGGTGTACCACTGGTGCGGGATGCTGGCGAAAAAGCTGTGGAACAGCTGCCTTAACCCGGCAATATCATTGGCGCTCAACAGGCGGTATAACTGGCTCGCATGCACCACTTGCTGTGATTTGTTCTGCACCAACGCCGCCAGCAAACTGTTGTTCAGGCTTTGGTAGACCTCCCGGTTTGGGTAGCCCAACGTATAGAAAAACTGCCCGCCCAAGTTTTCTTCCTGTTTGATGGTCAGGTAGCCGGTCTGGAACAACAGGGCTTCTGTTGATATGTCCCCCACATCAAAGCTGGACAGCAT
>NZ_JAYMYJ010000127.1:0-8121 GCF_035668035.1 Candidatus Thiothrix phosphatis
CTTTGAGCGGCTCACATATTCTAAAGCCCCCGGCTTTGCCGGGGGATACTTACTCGTGACAGAATTGTGCTCTCTAAACTCTATCGCCTTGACGGCTCTTTTTTATTTGGTGGTTTTGCCAGGTGGCATTGAAGTGGCTCCTTTTTGTAGGAATAACGCCATACCACTTGTAAATATAGTTGATCAACGACTGTCATCATACCTTTGGCTCAGGATGCATACCACACTGAATGTAACAAAATGTAAAGGCTCATTATGTGTTTCGGGGTCTTGGTCGTTTCAGATGCGGGTGAATAAAGTATAACATGTTGATAATAAATAGTTCCCATGGTCTTAGGCGGACTTTTTGCCGAGGCTCCGAAACACATAATGAGCCAATGTAAAAACCGCTTGCACTTCTGGAACATCCCGCTATAATCTCCCTCCTTCAACGGCAGGCGTATAGCTCAGTTGGTTAGAGCACCACCTTGACATGGTGGGGGTCGTTGGTTCGAGTCCAATTACGCCTACCATCCTTTATCCATTACAACCATGTGACCCCTCGTATAGGTCACCACTGGAGCACAAGATGCCTATCATCACTCTCCCTGACGGCAGTCAACGTTCCTATCCATCCCCCCTTTCTGTCCTTGATGTTGCGGCTGATATTGGCGCAGGCCTTGCCAAGGCGACGCTTGCAGGCAAGCTTAACGGCGAGCTGGTTGACGCCAGCCATCTGATTGACCATGACGTTTCGTTGAGCATTGTCACCGCCAAGGATGCAGAAGGGTTTGATCTTATCCGTCATTCATCTGCCCATTTGATGGCGCATGCGGTCAAACAACTGTTTCCGGATGTGCAGGTCACCATCGGCCCGACCATTGAAAACGGCTTCTACTACGATTTCGCTTCTCCGCGCCCATTCACGCCGGAAGATTTGCAGGCGATTGACGCGAAGATGCAGGAGTTGATCAAGCAGGATATTCCGGTCGAACGCAGCACTATGCCGCGCGATGAGGCGATCGCCTTTTTCAGAAATATGGGTGAAGCCTACAAAGCCGAAATCATTGAAAGCATCCCTGTCGGCGAAACGCTTTCCCTCTACCGCCAAGGCGACTTCATCGACTTGTGCCGTGGGCCGCATGTGCCGAGCACCGGCAGGATTCCGGCCGTCAAGGTGATGAAGGTGGCGGGGGCTTACTGGCGTGGCGATTCCAGCAAGGAAATGTTGCAGCGCATTTACGGCACGGCCTGGACGAACAAAAAGGATTTGCAAGCTTATCTGACCATGCTGGAAGAGGCGGAAAAGCGTGACCATCGCAAACTTGGGCGGCAGCTTGATTTGTTCCATTTCCACGAAGACGCGCCAGGTGCCGTATTCTGGCATCCGAAAGGCTGGACAGTCTTTCAGGAACTGATCGGCTATATGCGCCAGTGTCAGCAGCGTGCGGGTTACGTCGAGGTCAATACCCCGGATGTCATGGATCGCAGTTTGTGGGAGATTTCCGGCCATTGGTTTAACTACCGTGAAAACATGTTCACCACTAAGACTGAAGATGACCGTGTTTTTGCGCTCAAGCCGATGAATTGCCCCGGTTCCGTGCTGATGTTTGCGCAAGGCTTGAAAAGTTACCGCGACCTGCCACTGCGGATGGCGGAGTTCGGTAAAGTGCATCGTTATGAGCCATCCGGTGCGTTGCACGGCCTGATGCGGGTGCGCCATTTTACCCAAGATGACGCCCATATCTACTGCACCGAAGAGCAGATGGCGCAGGAATGCAAGGATGTGGTCGCATTGGTGCTCGACATCTACAAGGACTTCGGCTTTGACAATGTGCGCATCAAGCTTTCCACCCGCCCAGAAAGCCGCATTGGTTCTGATGAAGTTTGGGACAAGTTGGAAGCGGCACTGGCTGACGCTTTGGAGAGTATGGGGTTAGAATATACCCTGTTTCCTGGTGAAGGCGCTTTTTACGGCCCGAAATTGGAGTTCGTATTACGTGACGCCATTGGCCGTGATTGGCAGTGCGGCACTTTGCAAGTGGATATGAACCTGCCGGAGCGGTTCGACGTCTCTTATGTGGCGGAAGACAACACGCGCAAACGTCCGGTGATGTTGCACCGCGCGTTGTTTGGCTCATTGGAGCGCTTTGTCGGCATCCTGATTGAGCATCATGAAGGCAAGTTCCCATTGTGGTTGGCACCGACCCAAGCCGTGATGATGAATATCACCGATAAGCAGGCAGATTTTGTGCAGGATGCGGTCAGGCAATTGCAACAGGCGGGCATCCGCACTGTCGCGGACTTGAGAAATGAAAAAATTGGCTTTAAAATCCGCGAACACACCATGCAACGCGTCCCTTATCTGTTGGTAGTCGGTGACCGTGAAGTGGAGACGCAATCTGTCGCCGTGCGCACGCGCTCCGGTAAAGACTTGGGAATTCTTCCGCTGGCCGAAGTCCAGCAACGTCTGAACGGGGAGATTGCTGCGCGCGGATTATCGCTTTTGTAGTAATCAAATTATTTTCTGCCACTTAAGGTGGCGGAAAATAATTGAAAATGAGGATTAAACTTATCGCTCTTGAGAAAGAACACCGTATCAATGACGACATTAATGTTCCGAAAGTTCGTCTGATTGATGCAGAAGGTGAGAATAAAGGCGTTGTCTCCCTACGGGAAGCGCTGGAAATGGCTTACGATGCTGAACTTGATCTGGTGGAAATCGTGCCCAATGCGAAGCCGCCGGTTTGCCGTATCATGGATTATGGCAAATTCCGCTTTGACGAAAGCAAGAAAGCCGCCCAGGCCCGTAAAAACCAAAAGCAGGTGCAGGTCAAGGAAATCAAGATGCGTCCAGCAACGGACGAGGGCGATTACCAGATCAAGATGCGTAAGCTGCGCGAATTTTTGGACGAAGGTGACAAAGTAAAAGTTACCTTGCGTTTCAAAGGACGTGAGATGGCGCACAAGGAACTGGGTATGGAAGTCCTCAAGCGGGTTGAAAAAGAGCTGGAGGAAGTGGCGTCTGTCGAACAGTTCCCCAAACTTGAAGGCCGTCAGATGGTCATGATGCTCGCTCCGAAAAAGAAATAGGGGGATTTCCCCCAACACCATCCTGCCAAGGCGAGGCACTCTTGCAGGGTGTTTTATCTACCTCTAGTTGAAGGAGACAAAGATGCCTAAGATGAAATCCAGCCGTGCTGCGGCCAAGCGCTTTAAAAAATCGGGTAGTGGCCTGTTTAAGCGCAAACAATCACACCTGCGCCATATTCTGACCAAGAAATCCACCAAGCGTAAGCGTCAGCTGCGTTCCGGCGACAACTATGTTGTTGCTGCGGATCACGCCAGCATCCAGAAAATGTTGCCTTACGCCTAAGGAGGGTTTGAAACATGGCAAGAGTAAAACGTGGTGTAACGGCACATGCCCGTCACAAAAAGGTTCTGAAGCAGGCAAAGGGTTATTACGGTGCCCGTAGCCGGGTTTACCGTGTTGCGCATCAGGCGGTCATCAAGGCTGGCCAGTATGCGTTCCGTGACCGTCGCCAGAAAAAACGCCAGTTCCGCGCTTTGTGGATCGTGCGCATCAATGCTGGCGCGCGTCAGTTTGGCCTGTCGTACAGCCGTATGATGAATGGTTTGAAGAAAGCTGGCATTGCGCTTGACCGCAAGGTTCTGGCTGATCTGGCTGTTCATGACATTGCCGCATTTGGCGCAGTCGCAGAAAAGGCGAAAACTGCCCTGGCTGCCTGAGCTGCATTAAAGTGCGCTGAAAAGCACCCTTGACCGGGTGAGCAAGGCGGGGGAAGGTTGACGCCTCTCCCCGCCTTTTGTTTTCTGATTCTCCTGGCTTTCCGGTTGGGAGGAAATTGGCTACCAAACCCCCAAGTAAAGGAAATCGTCGTGCAAAGTTTGCTGGAACTGATGGGTCATGCCCATGAGCAGATTTCGCAGGCCGCCAGCCTCACCGCGCTGGATCAGGTGCGAGTGCAGTATCTGGGCAAAAGCGGCCTGCTGACTGAGCAACTGAAAAGTCTGGGCAAATTGCCGCCGGAGGAGCGCAAAACGGCTGGTGCGGAAATCAACAATGCCAAGCAGGCGCTGACGCTGGCTATTGATGACCGTAAGCAAAGCCTGCAAGCTGAAGCGTTGAACGCCCGCCTGCAAGCCGAAAAAGTGGATGTGACATTGCCGGGTCGCCGTATGGATACGGGTAACCTGCATCCGGTGACCCTGACCATTCAACGGATTAGCGAGATATTTGCGCAACTGGGCTTCAGTCTGGCGGAAGGGCCTGAAATCGAGGATGATTTCCACAACTTTACTGCGCTGAACATTCCAGAGTCGCATCCGGCGCGCGCCATGCATGACACGTTTTATATGGATAGCGGCTCGCTGCTGCGCACCCATACGTCTTCCGTGCAAATCCGCCATATGGAACATAACCCGCCGCCATTGCGGATCATTGCGCCAGGGCGTGTGTACCGTTGCGATTCCGATATGACCCATAGTCCCATGTTCCATCAGGTGGAAGGGTTGATGGTGGATGAAGATGTCACCTTCGCCGACCTGAAAGGCATGTTGGAAGCCTTTTTCAAGGCGTTCTTTGAAGTGGATGAGCTGCCGACCCGTTTTCGCGCCACCTTCTTCCCGTTTACTGAACCCTCAGCGGAAACCGACATCCAGTGTGTGCATTGCGGTGGTGACGGCTGCCGTGTCTGCAAAGGGACTGGCTGGCTGGAAGTGATGGGTTGCGGCATGGTGCATCCGAATGTGTTGAAAAATGTCGGCATTGACAGCGAAAAATACACCGGTTTCGCTTTCGGTTTCGGGGTTGAGCGGTTGGCGATGTTGCGATACCAGATCAATGACTTGCGCGTGATGTTTGATAACGACGTGCGTTTCCTGAAACAATTCAGCTGAATAAAGCGGAGTAAACTTATGAAAGTCAGTGAAAAATGGCTGCGTGAGTGGGTCGGTGCACCGCACACGCTGGATGAAATTGCCGATAAGCTCACCATGTCTGGCTGTGAAGTGGAGGCTCGTGAGCCGGTGGCGGCCGCTTTCACCGGTATTGTGGTCGGTCATGTGGTGGAACGTGAAAAACACCCTGACGCTGACAAGTTGAGCGTTTGCAAGGTCGATAACGGACAAGGGGAAATCCTGCAAATTGTATGTGGGGCCAGCAATGTCCGTGCTGGCCTGAAAGCGCCGCTGGCGTTGCTTGGCGCTGTTTTGCCGTTGCCGGATGGCAAGGAGCTGAAGATCAAGAAAGGCAAGCTGCGCGGGGTTGAATCCTTCGGCATGCTGTGCTCCGCAGTTGAGTTGGGCATAGCCGACAAATCCGATGGCTTGCTGGAGTTGCCGGAAGATGCGCCGGTTGGCGTGAATATCCGCGAATACCTGCAACTGGATGATGAAGTGATCGAACTGGCGATTACCGCCAATCGTGGCGATTGCATGAGCATGATCGGGGTGGCGCGGGAAACGGCGCTGGTGCTGGATGCGCCACTGAAGACGCCAGAAATTGCACCGGTGACGGTGCGTTGCGAGGACACATTCCCGGTCGATGTCCAGGCGGCTGACGCCTGCCCACGTTACGCCGGGCGCATTATCCGCAATATTGACCCACAAGCGCCGACACCAATTTGGATGCAGGAAAAACTGCGCCGCGCTGGCATCCGCAGCATTTCAGCGACAGTCGATGTGACCAACTATGTGCTGTTGGAATTGGGCCAGCCGATGCATGCCTTCGATCTCGACAAGCTGCAAAACGGCATTGTAGTGCGCTATGCCAAAGACGGTGAAATGCTGGCGATGCTGGATGGCCGGACTGCGACACTGCGCCGCGATACGCTGGTGATCGCTGACGGCTCCAGGCCGGTTGCTATGGCTGGCGTCATGGGCGGCGAACCCACTTCGGTGACTGACGCCACCCGTAATGTCTTTCTGGAGAGCGCCCACTTCCGCCCTGCTGTCATTATGGGGAAGGCACGCAGCTATGGCCTGCAAACTGATTCTGCCGCCCGTTTTGAGCGTGGCGTTGACCCGGATATGGCGCTCAAGGCGATGGAACGTGCAACCCGGCTGATCGTGGACATTTGTGGCGGTGATGCAGGGCCGGTGGTTGATCTCTGTGCGGATTCCAGCGTGCTGGAGCGCAAATCCATCCTGTTGCGTCCGGAGCGTATTCGCCGTGTGCTCGGTGTGAGCATGGATGACGCGATTGTGGAAGGTGTGCTGGCGCGCCTGAACTGTGAATTTTCCAGAATGGAGTCAGGCTGGTGGGTGAAAGCCCCATTGGCGCGTTTCGACCTCGCCATTGAAGAGGATCTGATTGAGGAACTGGCGCGTGTCCGTGGTTATGACTCGATCCCAGCGGAATTGCGTCCGCGTGCGCCGCGTATTATCCAGCCAAGTGAGAAGTCTGTAGGGCAGGGCAGGTTGCGCAACCTGTTGGTGGCGCGCGGTTATCAGGAAGCGGTGACCTTCAGTTTCGTTGACCCCAAAATGGAGCTGATGCTTGCGCCGACAGCGGACAATATTGTATTGGCCAACCCGATTTCTGCTGATTTGGGAGTCATGCGCAGCACGCTGTGGTCAGGCCTGCTGCGTTCGGTTGTTTATAACCTGAACCGTCAGCAGCAACGGGTGCGGCTGTTTGAGGTCGGCCCGGCTTTTTTCAAGGACACGGCGGGCAACCCACAGCAGCAAACCCGGTTGGCGGGCGTGATTACGGGTAATTTATACCCTGAACAATGGGGACAGGTGAACCGGCCTGTTGATTTCTACGACCTTAAAGGGGATGTGGAGGCGTTGCTGGAACAGGCGGCTGGCGTGCAGTTTCATTTTGCGCCGGTTGCGCATGCAGCACTACACCCTGGCCAGTCCGCCGAAATCATGACACAAACCGATGTGGTCGGGTGGATGGGTATGTTGCATCCGCGCATTGAGGAAAAACTGGGGCTGGAGCAGCCGGTTTATCTGTTTGAATTGGATATGCGTTTGCTGGCGCAACGTATTTTGCCAAAATACCAGGCCATTTCCCGCTTCCCTGCTATCCGCCGTGACCTTGCCTTGCTGGTCAGGGAGGATGTGTTGGCGGTGGCATTGGAAAATGCGGTGAGAAAAGCAGCCGTTCCTCAGTTGGTGTCCTATTATTTGTTTGACGTCTATTCTGGAAAAGGTATTCCGGAAGGACGGAAAAGTGTTGCTTTAAGCTTGATTTTACAGGATTTTTCGCGCACTCTTGAAGACGCGGAAATTAACCGGATAGTAGAAGGCGTTGTGGCTTCACTTCAGGAAGAAGTCGGCGCAACGTTGCGTTAAAACAGGGAGACAGTGCATGACAATAACATTAACCAAAGCAGACATGGTTGAACATTTGTTCGAAGAACTGGGCTTGAACAAGCGTGAAGCGAAGGATCTGGTCGAGATGTTCTTTGACGAAATCAGCGATGCCCTGATTACCGGTAAAAACGTGAAGTTATCCGGTTTTGGTAATTTTATGCTGCGAGACAAGACGCAGCGTCCGGGCCGTAATCCGAAAACAGGGGAGGAAATTCCGGTGACAGCGCGGCGGGTGGTGACTTTCCGGCCCGGCCAGAAGCTCAAACAGCGGGTAGAGGAATATGCAGGAAGCGGCGACGCCGAATAGCCAGCTACCGCCCATTCCGGGCAAGCGCTATTTTACCATTGGTGAGGTGAGCGATTTATGTGGCGTCAAGACACATGTGTTGCGGTATTGGGAACAGGAGTTCCCTTCCCTCAAGCCAATGAAGCGGCGTGGCAACCGGCGTTATTATCAGCGGGAGGATGTCTTGCTGATCCGCCAGATTCGGGCCTTGTTGTATGAACAGGGCTACACCATCAGCGGCGCGCGGCAAAAGTTGCTGGAAGATTCGCATAATCCGCCGCCTGCCCAATTTTCGCCTGAAACAGCCGTTGCGAATGGGCAGGACGTTGCGCCGATTGTGCAGGAACTGGAACGTATCCTCTCTATCCTGCGGCATTGATTTCAACTTGAGCTTGCCTGTCCGTTACGGTAAGCTTGCATCCCTTCGGTCGGGGCGTAGCGCAGCCTGGTAGCGCACCACACTGGGGGTGTGGGGGTCGGAGGTTCGAATCCTCTCGTCCCGACCAATT
>NZ_JAYMYJ010000128.1:0-8089 GCF_035668035.1 Candidatus Thiothrix phosphatis
GGATAGTGCGCTGATTGCAAGCATGGGCGGTTTCGATTGCAAGCACTTACATGTAACCATTCTTTTCGGGGAACAGGAATCACGATTTACCTGAAGAATGGCGGGACGCTGGAAAAGGCTCAGCAAATGGCTAACCACGAATCACCACGAACCACTAAGTTGTATGACCGTACCAATGATGAAATTTCTCTAGATGAGGTGGAGAAAATCATTATTTGACCTAATGTGTCAATCAGCGTGCAATTTTGACCACCGTTCAGCATCCAATATTGACCAGTATTTTAAGGCCGACCGTTACCGGGCGCGTGTGTTGGAGCTGGTTGCGGCAGGACAATCATACTAGGAAGTCGGGCTGAGGCTCGGAATTAGCAAGAATACGGTCTTGGCAATCGTTCACAGGCAACGAACAACGCATAGGGCAAAGATCCCAATGGGTCACTGCCCCGGTCTTTTGGCTGATTTCACAATTTCGGGGGATGGGCAACGTTAGCCATTTTCCGTTTCTGAAGCGACCCCCGTAGGGCTTTACATCGACACATAAAACACATAATATAAAAATGTGTTTTATGTGTCGATGCATGATCAGGAAGATAGAACAATGCCGTTTGAAGACAACATCACCCCAAAAGAACCGGCAGTGCAAGTCGTGCAAACTGCACAGCAGCAAAGTTTCTCTCGCAGCGATATCGCTACGACAAGGCGGGCGGTTCAGGATTTGAAAGATCAAACTCAAAAGCTGAGTACTGCGATCCTGCAAATCGCTGCCACTAGCCCGGATTGCCCTAGAGGGGCGTTCGAGGCAGCATGGCAACAGCGACAGCAGCTCAATCAAGTTCAGCAGCAACTGAACTCGCTTGAGCAGCAGATCAGCAACTACCTTCCTCACGCAAGCACAGCTCGCCTTACGGATAAAGAGCGTAAAGAAATCCAAGGGCTATACAGATCAGGCCTGTACACACAGGGACAACTCGCCGATCAGTATGGCGTAACGCAACCCACGATTTCAGACATCACAAAGAGCGCGAAATCGTGATGCGAACAGCTCAGCGGCCTAGATAGGTAAAGGAGTCCGCCAGCTACTGCGCTGACAGATTCGCCGTTGAAATTTTCACCCGCTCGCTCATAACGAGGAGCACGACCTTACAAGAGGTAAAAAATGAGTATTGATCCCAACCAAATTTTCGATGGCGCAGCCGATGCATGGGAAGAACTCACCTCCACGCAGACTAGTCGCACAGGCCATGTCGCCGCCCGAGTAGCCTCCTCGCTGGCCAACAACGTTGATCCTGAAGTCATCGCTTTGCAGATGACGATGAACTGTCAGAAGAACAACCCTGACATCTCCCTTACATTTACCGCTGGCGAGATACTGACCATCGCAAAGCTCCACGCAGCCAACAAGACTCGCTCCGCACTCACCAAGCAGCAGACCGGAGCTTTGATCCGCGAGCAAGTCATGGCTGATACTGAAGGCGATCTCGGTCTTCCCTCTTAACTCAAGCTGACGAATAATAAAGGTAGGTATATATATACCTACCTTTATGCAAAGGAATCCCATGGGGAATTCGATTTCTCGGATGGGCACAGGGTCGACTCGGTTGGCTTGGTTCTTCCCAAAAAAGCGGGCGCTTGGCGGGGCTGAAAATGGGATGCAGGTAATCGCTGCTACGCCTTACCGGCTATGGGTTTGCGCGAAATTCTATGGAACTTTCCTGACGTTTGTTTAAGTTCACCCCAGTTGCCAGATTTGTTGCTCCATCGGTAAGTAATTCTCCTGTTCTTCGGTCATGTCTTGGTTTCTAATGGTTTATCTTTCAGCATCTTAGGAGCAGTCCCGAAATAACTTCCCGGTTTTCCTGTAGAGCTGGATAGAGGAAAATAGCCATTCGATTCCCTATCAGGAGTAGGCATTTTGACGTTTATCCCAAAGTTGTAGCAGACCAGATGCGGCGAGTCTACCGCTCGTGACCGTCGCCGCTACGTGGCGGTGGAAGCGGTTCGGTTGGGTCATGGTGGTCAGGAAGACATCGCACAATTATTGGGCTGTGATCCCAAGACCATCCGGCAGGGTCTTGCCGAGTTGGAGTCCAGCGAAGTGCCGGATACCCACCGGCAACGGAAAAAAGGGGTGGACGCAAACCGCTGAATGTTACCCAAGCCTGCCGGGGTGTCCCGCTGGAAACGGTCGAAACCGCTAAACACTACATGGAGAAAACGGAGACGACCACGGGATTGAAAGTGGCCGTCCGCATCATCAACAAGGTGTTTGCCACCGGACGCCAGTATGCGCAGGATTTCAGGAAAAACATGACCATCCGCTTCGATGTCCTGTTACCCAAATGGAACTACACCGCCATTCCGCAGACAGATTGAAAACGGGAGGTTATTTCGGGACAGTTCCTTAATACATCCAGGTGAGTGCAATGTTATCACCCGATGCTGGATTATTTTCCAGACAAGTGTGCGGTACTGGCTAGAGCCTGAAGGCTTGAAACAAGAAAATACCAAAGGCAGCAAAGCTTTGATAAGTACCTTTGGTATAAAAAAAGAGAGACTCTCCGAAGAAACCCTCTCTTTCTGCTAGGAACTGATGGATAACCATCCGAGCTGGTTTCCAAAGACAAAGGGCGCAGAACGCCCTTTATCCAGTGTTTGTGCAGCAGGAGCCTTATTGCTTGGCAGTCTGGCCTTGAGCAACAGAAGTGCCGTTGCCAGCACCGTAGCCGTAACCATTGCCCGCACCGTACCAGTCACCATTACCTTTGCCGTTGGCAGCCATGTCGGTAGCCATGTCAGTTTTGCCTTTGCCCTTGAAGTTGATGCTGAAATCAACTTCGCCGTCCGCGTCGCCTTTGCCACGACCCCAGCCGTTCACGTCGCCAGCACCATTACCGTAAGTGTTGCCATTGGCAGATGTCGTACCAGTCCCCTGCCCTGCGCTGTTACCAACAGCAGAACCGTTGTCAAATCCGTCGAAGAATTCAGCGGAAGCAGCACCAGACAGGGTGATCAGGGCAGCGAATGCGATAGCTTGCAGTTTCATGATATGGGTCTCCTAGCAAATTTGTTTGATGTTTCAATATTAGTTAATTCTAATATTAGAGTTTTCTAATGTAAAGAACTTTTTTAGGGATGCACCGCATTCTACGTTTTGGCGTAAGTCCTGAAGATGGCTAGGGGCTTCGCCCCACGCGCCCCGCAAGGGGTATCCCCAACCTTCCGCGTTCACTGCGTTCCCTTGTGCAGGCCGGGTGATCCCCCTCCCCTTGCGGCTTGCTACCCCCACGCTTCGCCAGCGAGGCAAGGGTTGCCGGGCTTTGAGCTGGCAACCTTTTAAATCAACTGGAGAAGAGCGATGAAAGCAAGGACAGGTTTCTGGATAAATGTTGGTTTCCGCGTGGAAGCCGAGACTATCAGCAAGGAAGAACTGGTCAGGCAGTTGACCGAGTGGGCAGAGGAACACCACTCATTGGATGGCTTCAGGCTGGAGAATGGTGAAGAACCAACGCTTGAGTCTGTGCATTTTGAATGTGATGACTGCTAGGGGGAACGGGTATGGACAAGGAACAATATTACCCTACCCCTGTCAGTCTGGCAGTGAGAATGTGGGAAGCCTTTCGTGATGGATCCTATCTGCACCGGGATAGGCATATCCTTGAGCCGAGTGCTGGGACGGGTGATCTGGTGAAAGCCATGCCAGAATCACGTTATGGCAGTAACCGGCCTATCGTGGATGTGTGTGAGATTGACCCGGAGCGGCTGGAGATACTGGGTAAGACCGCTGGTGTGAGTGTTGTGGGGCATGATTTTTTGGCGTTCGAGCCATCACGCCTGTACACCCATATCATTATGAACCCACCGTTCAGGCTGGGAGCCAAACACCTCATCCATGCGTGGCAGATTGTCAGGAATGCAGAGATTGTTTGCCTGTTGAATGCCGAGACACTCAGAAACCCCAATACCAAGGACAGGGAATACCTTCAGGAGCTGATTGGGGCATATGGTAGTGTTGAGTATGTTGATGGGGCATTCCTTGCACCGGATACCCAACGGACAACCGCCGTTGAGTGTGCCTTGGTGTGGCTGAAAAAGGAAACGCCGGTTGCCCACAGCTATTTGGATGACCTGAAGCTGGACAATGAAACCTTTGAGTTTGGGGAAATCCGGGGGGATGTGACTGACCTTTGCTTGCCGGAGAACATTATTGAAACATCCGTCAGGGTTTACCGGGCGGCGCGTGATGTGCTGTACCGGAAACTGGAGTCTGATGCTGTTCTGGCCTGCGAGTATGCCCGCTGGTCAAGCATTCTTGGTGGTTCTTTGTTGGAGTCGGATCAGGAACGCAACAAACGGGTCATGCAGCAACAGGCAGCCCGTGCCGTCGACAGCCGCAGCGTGCAAGACCAGTTCAACAAGGAACATGACAAGCTGAAAGAGAAAGCATGGAACTACATTCTGTCCGGGATCAGGTTCTATGAGCAGCTCAGTACGGCAGCACTGAAAGCCTTTCAGGCGGAATACAAAAAAGTTGCCCAACTGGAATTCACCGAAGCCAATATCCACGGTTTTCTGGCAGGTGTTGCCCTGCAACGTACCGCGATGACCGATGAAATGATGATCGACATTTTCGACCGTTTTACCGAACGTTACCCGGATAACCGCGCCTATTACCGTGCATGGCAATCGAATGCCAAACACCGGGCGGCAGCTTGGCGGATCAAAATGAGCCGGATCATTATCCCGGTCAATTGCAAGCGTTGGGGAAATTACCTTGACCGTGAGGCACGGGAGGCGTTGGGCGACATTGACAAGAGCTTTGCGGCACTGGATGGCAAGGATGTGGGTGGCATCTATGGGTTGGTAAAGGCAGCCCTCGACAATCCTATCGAAAACTCAAGACGCCATGAGTCTGATTATTTCGAGTTCCGTTACTACCCCGGTGCGCAGACCGTACACCTGTACCCTAAGCGCAAAGATCTGATAGACCGGCTGAACCGGACAGTTGGGCGGCTACGCCAATGGCTACCCAACGAGGAAGGTGCTGTCACCGCCGCATTCTGGCAACAGTATGAACAGGCCGAGAAAGTCACCAACCAGATGTCCATCAATACCCAAGACTTGTCCCGTTACCAGTGCAGGCTGGATAACCCGGACTATGTGGAGCGGCTTATCCAGGCACATACCGAAACCTGTGTCAGGCTGGATATACCGCTTGATGGTTTGCTGGCTAGTCCAGCAGCAGGACAGGGAGGCCAGCAACGGCTGCCTGTACTGCCATAGCACACAAGGTTGGGGCAGGTTGCCTGCCCCAGTCACCAAAATCTGCCAGTGCTGGTGACAGCACTGGCAGGTTATGAAGATGCTAGGGGCTTCGCCCCACGCGCCCCGCAAGGGGTATCCCCAACCTTCCGCATTCACTGCGTTCCCTTGTGCAGGCCGGGTGATCCCCCTCCCCTTGCGGCTTGCTACCCCCACGCTTCGCCAGCGAGGCAAGGGTTGCCGGGTTTTGAACTGGCAACCTTTTAAACCAAGCTGAAGTAAGGAGAACGCAATGAAACTGTTTACTCAAGCGCAATATGCCCAACTGCTGGCAAATGGACGCAAACAACAGGAGGCGATGGCAAAGAATGAAGACTTTGATCCGATGCCAGTCATCAAATTATTCACCCCAGATGCCGCAGCCACCTGGTTACTGAGCGAGATTGACCCAGAAGAACCTGACATTGCTTTCGGGCTATGTGACCTTGGGTTGGGGTTTCCTGAGCTGGGGAGAGTCAGTTTGACTGAAATCCGTGCTGTTCGTGGTCGGTTCAAGTTGCCGGTAGAGCGTGACTTGGGGTTCATCCCGGACAAAACACTGTCTGCCTATGCCGAAGAAGCGCGGCAACATCGCCAGATTATTGCCTGACCCACTTGGGCGGGCAGTGTTTACTGCCCGCCATACTGACCACAAGGAGAAAAGCCATGCCGCAATATATTGTTTACGCGCAGCAAGTGCTGTATGTGGAGCGTGTGATTGATGCACCCGATGAGGAAGCCGCCGCCACTATCGCCGATCAACTGGTACAGACAGGGATGTTGCAGCCGGTCAATTCGGTTGAGTTTGAGAATGGGGTGTTGTGTGAGGTGGTGGAAGCGGATGTACCTACCAAGGAAGCACCACCCACTTCAACACTGCTGGATGTGTTTGGGGAACCGCCTTCAGATGCCCCAGCCTTTGGGGAAAACAAACTGGATTTTCTGGCAAAAAGCCGTCTTAACACCATTCTGTTTGCCACCGAGCCACGCAAAATTGGCAAAACATGGTGGGTTTATGCTGTCTATAACAGCGCATTTTTTCCGGGGGGCAATGCCACGGAGATGTACTTCTATGACCAGAATACGTCAGTGTGGCTGGATTCACGGCAACATCCCCGCTATGACGATCATGATGGCGAGTATGCCGGGTTGCCCAAGGGATTGCGCCGCCTGTATGAAGACCATGAACAGGCTGTTCGCGCTGCCTTGTGTCAAGACTGGCAGCCTGAACAGGCAGGATAATGGGTGATAGCAAAAGCAGACCCGCCATACTGGGCGGGTCTGCTTTTTTGGTGAGTTGGTGCAGCATAGCTGCCACAATGCCTGTATCCAACCAGCATTATGGAGCATGGCAACCAGATGGTCAGCGCAGTACAGATAGAAAACAGCCTCAAAGCATTGGGCAACGCCGCTCATGCTGCCGATGCCCAACGCTTCTTCAAGACAGGAGTTGGGGAGTATGGCGAAGGCGACCAGTTTTTGGGAATCCGTGTCCCGGTATTGCGTCAACAGGTGAAACAATACCGGGGCTTGCCATTGGAGGAAGCCCTGTTGTTGCTGCATTCCCCGCTCCATGAGGTGCGTTTGTTTGCGCTGTTGTTACTGGTTGAGCAGTTCCAGCGGGGTACAGCGCAGCAACAAGCTGACATCCATGCGCTGTACCTTGCCAACACGCAGTACATCAATAACTGGGATCTGGTGGATACCTCTGCCCCGTACATTATGGGGATCTACCTGCACGGGCGGGATAAACAAGTGTTGTATGCGTTGGTAGCATCCAGCAGTTTGTGGGAACGGCGTATTGCCATGATTGCCACTTTTTTCTTTATTCGCCAACACCAGTTTGGGGATGCGCTGGCTATTGCCAAACTGCTACTGGCTGACCGGGAAGACCTCATCCACAAGGCCGTTGGCTGGATGTTGCGGGAAATTGGCAAGCGTGACCGGGCAGTTGAAACCACCTTCCTGCAAGCCCATTACCGGATTATGCCGCGCACCATGTTGCGCTATGCCATTGAGCATTTTAGCCAGGAAGAACGGCAGCGGTATTTGCAGAAATGAACCGTCAGTCATGCCCGGAAGCGGGCATAACGTGTCAGTCAGTATCAGGTGGGCGGCAGGGAAGCCAGTTTTAATGCGGCAGATTCCCGTTCTGTGGGGATGACTTCCCCGGCAGGTGAACCGTCCAGGTGGTATCTAAGCGGCTGCTGCATCAGGTTATGCAGGTATTGCATAGTCGAGGTGTGACGGTGCAGCAGTTGCTGCACGACCCGTTTGCTGGCACTGATGTGGTTTGTGCTGATGTAGCGGAAAATGGCTTTTTCGATACCCACTGCCAGCGGCAGGTGGTCACGCCATGCCCCAAAATGCCCCTGCAATTGCTGGTCAAGTTCCTGCGCACGGATAGTGCTGGGGGGGATGACCACCTTTTTGGAAGCAGCCGGTTTTTTACGGGGTGCTTTCCCTTTGGCGGGTTTGTTGCGCGGTGGGGATGGGGTGGTGGATGCTTCACGCCGTATGATCCGTTTGCCTGCAATGGTTTTGCTGCCAGATGGGGAGGTTCCATCGGATTTATCTGTTTTCCTGCCCAGTGATAGGGTTTTGCGTGGCTTGTCGGTCATGGTGTCAGGCTTGTTGTCCAAGGTTATCCAGCGTGTACACGGATGCAATATCTGTGTGCTTGTCCTGCCAATCTATCACGGGATTTCAAATTTACAAGGTAGCGGGTTGCCCTGCTAGGGCGACCGCATATAAATTTGCATTGAAACAATGCAGTTAGCGACACTACTGG
>NZ_JAYMYJ010000129.1:0-54787 GCF_035668035.1 Candidatus Thiothrix phosphatis
TCAAACTATGCACGTCTCCCCGGCAAAGCCGGGGGATTTCCCAATAGATTAAGTTAATATGCAGGCTTTTAGGGCTTGAAGAATCAGGGAGATAACCCATGGGTGTAAAGATAACTGGTAAGCTTACCGCGTCATTGGTTTTGGCTGTCGCTGTGTTTTGGTCCCAACTGGCTTGTGCGTGTGGGAACATTGCCAAACCATGGGTGACAGGTTATTTGCCTGGCTATGAGCAGGACGCTAGTGGCAATGTGTCCTTCATGGATGCCGACGATTGGTCGATGCTTACGCATATTGTGCATTTTGCGGCGCATATCGGGTCTGACGGTTCACTGGATTTCGCCTCTGAGCAGATTGATTCCACCAAGCGGACAAAGGCCATCAGCCTTGCCCATCAGCACAATATACCGATACTGTTCAGCGTCAATTCTTGGCAGGATACCTATAACCCCATTCTGGCGGACGCCACCAAACGGCAAACCCTGATCAATGCGCTGATCGGTGTTTTGAATGAGGGCTATGACGGGCTGGATCTGGATCTGGAGCCAGTTACGCCCTATGGGTCCGAGGTCAACGCCAACTATGAAACATTCCTGACTGAGCTGCATGCACGCATGAAGCAGGAATACCCTGATAAGATTAAAAAAACGCCGCTACTGGATCGTCCGTTACTGGCGGTGGCGGCAGGGCCGGATGGCCGGGACGCCAAGCTGTTGGCTCGGCACATCGACATGATTGACCAGCTCAATGTCATGTTTTACAACCAGGCCACCATTTGGGAGGGCGTCACTTGGCACGACTCAGCCTTGTATGATGGTGGCAAGGTTTATCCCTCCACCGGCGGGAAGGTCGCCTCCATTGACGGATACGTCAAAAAATATTTGGCGGCAGGCATTCCCGCCAGCAAATTGGGGCTTGGGGTCAGTCTGGAAATCCGCATTTGGCAAGGGGGAAAAGTGACAGGCTCCACAGATGGCGTAACGGCCCCTATGCAGACGTGGACGACAACACCCAAGGACTGGACTAGCGGGACACCCCTGGATAGCGTGGCGCAACTGATGCAGAACTATTATACGAAGCCTGAGTATTACCATTGGGATGCAGGTGCACGGATGCCTTACCTCAGCATCAACAATACCGGGTCTGCTGATGACAAGTTCATTTCATTCAATGACCCGCGTTCATTGGCGGAAAAAGTCGACTTTGTTAAGCAAACTGGATTGGGGGGGTTGATGATCTGGCACTTGCGGCTGGATTACCAGCCGGAGAAACCCGCAGGCCAAAAAAGGCCAATCATGAAAGCGATACGTCAGGCATTGCATACAGGCACCGGCCAATAACCACTGCGGCGCAACGTCTTAGCGGCACAGGCGTTGCGCCAACTGTACCCAGTAGTTTGCCCCCAGCGGCAGTATCTGGTCATTGAAATCGTAATGGGGGTTATGCAGGGCATGGCTTTCACCCGCAGCGCCGTTGCCGATCCAGATATAGGCACCAGGCCGTTGTTGCAGCATGTAGGCAAAATCTTCCGCACCCATGCTGGGGGGTGGGTTCCACTGCACACAGCCTTCGCCGACCAGCTCGGAGGCGACCTGATAACAGGTTTCGGCGTTGGCCTGCCGGTTGATGGTGGCTGGGTAGCCAGGGTTGAAGCGGATGCTGGCGGAAGCGCCAAAAGCGCTGGCGGTATGTTCCACCAGTTGTTGCAGGCGTTGCTTGATCAGTTGGCGCTGGCTTTCCTCCAGCGTGCGGATGGTGCCATGCAGGCTGACGTGTTCCGGGATGACATTATAGGCGCTGCCGCCCACCATGCGGGTGATGCTGATGACGCCGCTGCTGGTGGGTTTCAGGTTGCGGGCAATGATGCTTTGTGTGGCGGTGATGATGTGGCCAGCCACCAGCACCGGGTCGGTCAGCATGTCGGGCATCGCCGCATGGCCGCCCTGGCCGTGGATTTCAATGTCGAAACCGTCGGTGGACGCCATGACCGCGCCAGGGTGCACGGCAAAATGCCCTTCTGGAATGCCGGGCCAGTTGTGCATGCCGTAGACTTCGGCGATCGGGAAGCGCTCGAACAAACCATCATCAATCATGCGCTTGGCACCTGCCTGCATTTCTTCAGCCGGTTGGAAAATGAAATAAATGGTGCCCGCAAAATCCGGGGAGTGGGCCAAAACAGCGGCGGCACCCAACAGCATGGTGGTGTGGCCGTCATGCCCGCAGCCATGCATTTTTCCGGGGTGGCGGGACGCATGGGCGAATGTGTTCAGTTCCGTTAGCGGGAGTGCGTCCATGTCTGCGCGCAGGCCAATATGTTTGTCGCCAGGGTGTCGGCCACGTAGGACGCCGACCACGCCGGTGCCACCGATCTGGGTGTGGACTTCCAACCCCAGTGCCTGCAAACGTTCCGCCACCACGTTGCTGGTGCGTAATTCTTCATAAGCTGTTTCCGGATGCTGGTGAATGTCGCGGCGCCATTCCTGCATTTGCAGGTGCAGGGTGCTGTTGGCGGCAATCAGTTCTGCTTTTGCTGTCATTTTCTTCATCCTTTCTTTTGGCGCGTTGCCGCGATTTTCCAGGGTATGTCTGGTATTCTTCCAGATATTACACTTGGCAGGTAGTGCTCGTATGAAAACACAACAAGGAATGGCGTTATTGATAACGCTTTTGGCCGCAAACACCCTGATGGCGCAAGGGCCGCAGGAGGTTCCACAGCAAACATTGACTTTCCCACCCCAGCAGGTTGCCGGGAATCAAGTGCAATATCCGGGGGTAGGGCAGCAGGGTGGGCAATTCCCCAGCCAAACATATTTCCCGCAACAAACCGCGTCCCCTTATGCCGGTTACGCCTATCCGGGCTATTCCCCCTATGCCTATGGGCAAACTTACAACCCGTACTATTATGGGCAGAGGCAAACCTACAGCCCTTACGCGCAATATTATAATCCTTATGCACAGCCCTATTCCCCCTACGCCATGCTTCCGCGTATGACGCCTTATGCCTTAAGGCCGCCAGTGCCGCAAAACATGCCGGTTCCGCAGGCACCAAAGGAGAAGGAAACCCATCCCTGGGGTGACACCCGTTACATATGGCCTGATTTTTATACGGATTTTACCAATGACTTTTGGGATAAAATGATCAATGCCCCCTATGATTTGGGGGAGATGCCAGGCGGGTGGCGGTTCCCCTCATTCAGTTCCCCTGATCCTGTGACGGTCACTGACGCCATTGCCAATCAAGTGCCGCCATTCGCTGATGAGGCAGGCAAGATGATACCTTTTGATGATGCGGGACACATGGTGCCTTTTTAATCTTGTTGCAGCCGTGTTAGACTATCAGCTCATCTTTGGGTTAAAAATAATATTAAGTTATGTCGGAGGCTTGCATGTATTCGCCAAGGAATTCCTTTGCTCTCAGCGCCGTTGCGTTATTGGCGCTGGGTTTGGGGGCATGTAGTTCAGCGCCTGAAAAGCAGGATGTTACTGACAACAGTGCACAACAACAGGTCGCTCAGGAACAACCAACACAAACACAGGTTGATGTCCCCAAGGTGGTCAATTACGGCGGCAAAGGCGTCGGTAATTATTCCGCCACTGGTCTGGGGGGGGATTTTGCTGGCAATCCCCAACTGCTGGCCTTTATTGACAATATGGTGAGAAGCCAGGGGTTTGACCGCAATTATTTGTATGGCGTCTTTTCTCAAGTGCGCAACCGCGATGACATTTCGGCGCAATGGGCAAAGCCATCTGCGGGCAGCCCGCTTGGCTGGAGCGCTTATCGCGCCCGTTTCGTCAATGCGGCCAATATCCAGCGAGGCTCCCAGTTCTGGCAACAGTATGCGGGGCAGTTGCAGCGCGCCGAACAGCAATATGGCGTCCCGGCTGAATACATTGTCGGCATTATGGGGGTGGAAACCCGTTGGGGGCGGATTTTCGGCAAGCATCGTGTGATTGACGCCTTGACGACATCCGCGCTGACCAATCAGCGTCGCAGCCAGTTTTTCTTTGATGAGTTGAAGTACTACCTGTCGATGACCCAAACTGAACGGATGGATCCGCTAGCCCCGATGGGTTCATTTGCGGGTGCCATGGGTTATGGCCAATTCATGCCCAGCAGTTTCCATTCTTATGCCGTGGACTTTGATGGTGATGGCGTGCGTGATTTGTGGAACCCTGTGGATGCCATTGGCAGCATCGCCAATTACTTTGCCAAGCATGGGTGGCAGGCAGGCGGCGAAGTGGCGGTTCCGGCGGCAGTGACGTCATCTGCCTACGCCAGCATGCCAGATGGGTACAAGGTCAAGTATTCGCTTGCCAGTCTGGCCAGCAGGGGGATTGCGCCGCGTTATGGAAGGGGTTCAAACGGGCCAGCTTATTTGCTCGCGTTGAGCACTGTGCCCAATGGTTACAAGGAGCCCTGGATTGGCTACCAGAATTTCTATGTGATTACCCGTTATAACCACAGCAACTATTACGCCATGGCGGTGCATCAGTTGGCCGAAGCCGTGCGTGGAAGGGTTAGGGGAGGTTGATTCATTAGGGGCGGCTAACCAAGCCGCCCGGTTTGTCAGCGGACATAATTGAGTTCGCGGTGACGTAGGATGACGTTTTCACCCATATTGCGGCGGAAGTGTTGGTATAAGCGTTCCGCCAAGTAGACGGAGCGGTGACGCCCGCCGGTGCAGCCAATGGAAACGGTCAGGTAAGCACGTTGGCAACTGGCATCCAGGTTAGGCAGCCAGTGGCTGAGGAACCCTTCAATGTCTGCATACATTCGCTGCACGTCATCATGTTCCTCCAGCCAATTGATGATGCCTGCATCACGGCCAGTCAGGGTGCGCAGGTCGGGTTCCCAATAGGGGTTGGGCAGGCAGCGCACATCAAACAGAAAATCGGAATCGGAAGGTGCCCCATGCTTGAAGCCAAAGGACTGGATCATCAGCGACAAATGCTTGGATTCACTTTGGCAGATGCGTGCTTTCAATATCCGCCCCAATTCATAAACGCCGATGTGTGACGTATCCAGACGTAGGTCGGCATCAACCGCCAGCGGTTCCAGCAATGTGGATTCCAGCAGGATCGCTTTGTCCAGCTCTTGGGTTTCGCTCGTTAGTGGGTGCCGACGGCGGGTCTCATTGTAGCGTTTACGCAAGATTTCTTGCTCTGCATACAGGTAAACAAGTTGTGTGTTGGATATGCGCTGGCGAATACGTTTGATGATGGCTGGCGTGTCCAGCAGGCTGTCGCGTCCGCCCCTGATGTCAATGCCAACGGCGAGGTAGGGTTGCTTGGCGATTTGGGGGGTGCCAAGCAAGGCTTCCAGCAATTGGGATGGCAAGTTGTCAATGCAGTAGTAACCATTGTCTTCGAGTGTGTGAAGGGCGTAAGTCTTACCTGCGCCCGACATGCCACTGATGATGACCAGATGCATGCGTTTAGGCCGCCATTACACCCTCAAGCGGGTGGTTGGCTGTGTTGATTAGGGAGCAGAAGTATTCCTGCACGAGCTTGGCATCACGGTATTGGCAAAGGTGTTCAATCAGCGATTTTTGTAGTAAGGCACTGGTTAGGTGGGTGATAAGGTCAGAATAATCAGGAGCCTGGTTGCTTGGGGCCAGAATCGCCATGAATAGTTGGACGGGTTTTTTGTCCGGCGCATCCATTTTGACTCCATCCTCCAGTAGCAACAAGGCTCCAGTGGCTTGGGAGATGGGCAAGCAGGCGTGCGGTATCGCCACGCCGTTGCCGATGGTTGTGCTGCCCAGCTTTTCCCGATTGATCAGCGCGTCGAAAATGGCGTCTGCGTCCAGCCCTTCACTGCCAGTGGCCAACAAGGCCGACAGCAGCTCAAAAGCCCGCTTCTTACTGGAGATTTCCGTTTCGCATTTGATCCGTTCGGGTGAAAGCAGGGCAGCGATGTCCATGGGGCTTTAATCCGTAGGCTCAGTTGTCGCTACCAGTTGGGCAGCTTCCTGGCGATGATGGCTTTTCAGCTTTTCCTTGAGCTTGAGAATTTGCCGATCCAACTTGTCAACCAATGCATCAATGGCCGCATACATGTCATCAGCGTAGGCGTCTGCAAACATGTGGTTGCCATTGGCGTGGAAAGTCGCTTCCGCCTTGTGGCGTTGTTTTTCGACCTCCAGAATGAAGTGGATCTTCATTACCTGGTCAAAGTGGCGTTTGAGGCGTTCTGCCTTTTCACGCACATAATTGTTCATGGAGTCTGTCACTTCAAGATGATGACCAGTGATTTCTAATTGCATAATGCAAGCTCCTTTTTTCAGGTCATGGAAGAAGCCACGTCCTGTGGTTGGCGCTCTTCCTCTCGGGTCGGGTATGCCAACACAGGAAACGTGGTTCAAGTCGGAACCAATGCCTTCCGTTCATGGGATGAAGGAATTGACATTGCTTCACGGTACTTGGCGACGGTTCGGCGCGCCACATTGATGCCCTGCTGGTTGAGCAGGTGAGTCAATTGGTTGTCACTCAGGGGTGAGTTCTGGTCTTCCTCGGTAATCAGTTTTTTGAGCATGGCCCGGATGGCGGTTGATGAACAGCTTGACCCTGTGTCTGTTTCAACCTGACTGGAGAAGAAATACTTGAATTCAAAGATACCGCGCGGGGTATGCATGTATTTGTTGGTGGTGACACGGGAGATGGTTGATTCGTGCATTTCCAGTTCTTCTGCAATATCTCGGAGTATCAATGGCTTCATCGCCTGTTCCCCATATTGCATGAAAGCGCTCTGGCGTTCAACAATTGCTTTGGCGACGTTCAGGAGGGTTGAGTTGCGGCTTTCCACGCTGCGGATCAACCAGCGCGCCTGTTGCAGGTTGGTCTTGAAATAACTGGCGTCGTGTTCGGTTTTGACCTGCCCCAGCATATCGGCGTAGAACTGGTTGACCTGTAGGTTGGGGGTAACCTGCGCGTTCAGGGCTACGATCCATCTGTCTTTGATTTTACGGACAAATACGTCAGGCACGATGTAGTCTGCGGAAGAGGTGGAATAGGCACTTCCAGGGCGCGGTTGCAGGCTGCGCAATAACAGGACGATGTCTTCCAGCTCGCCCTGTTCTATTTTTATTCTCTTTTTGATTTCTTTATAATCGCGCCGTTCCAATAGATCCAGATGTTTTTCCACCAGTTGGCGCGCTTTGACCTGGATGCGGCTTTCCGGCAAGTGATGCAGTTGAATCAGTAAACATTCGCGCAGATCGCGCGAACCTACCCCGATGGGGTCAAGCTGCTGGATGTATTTGAGGACAACTTCCACATCTTCCAAATCGATCAGCAATTCATGGCTGAGTGCTTCGTAAATCTCTTCCAGGGAATCGCACAAATAGCCAGCTTCATCCAAAGAGCGGATCAGGGCTTCCGCAATTTGCTTGTCGATGCTGGTGAGGTTGCTCATGCGGATTTGCCACAACAAATGCTCCTGCAACCCTTCGCCGCCGCTGTCGCACTGATTTTCCAGGAAGCCGTTGGCGTCGCCGTCGTTATCGCTGTTGCTGCTGCGGGTGTCGTAGACATCTTCCCAGTCTGCGTCGATGCTCAGTTCGCTGGGAATGTTTTCGTCAAGGGAGGGGCTATCGCCGCTGGCCTCAAGGGTTTCCGGTTCTGGGTCGGCTTTGGTGTCATTGCTGGAATCAACCGCATTGTCTTCAAGGTCATCGGCAAGTTGTAACAGCGGGTTTTCTTCCAGAGCCTGCTGGATTTCATTTTGCAATTCAAGTGATGAGAGCTGCAACAGGCGGATGGCCTGTTGCAACTGTGGTGTCATGGATAAGGTTTGACCTAATTTGAGATCGAATCCCTGTTTAAGCATTGTTCTTGTTATTCCTTTTACCTATGGCCGATGTCCTGTCTTTCATGGCTTTCATACTACTCCAATCATTTGACGGTGCAAAGATGCGATAGCCAGGATGAATGGCGGCTGAGTGTTTACAGCGTGAAGTTCTCACCCAGATAAACGCGCCGCGCCTGCTCATTTTTCAGGATGTCGTCGGGCGCGCCTTCGACCAAAATTTTGCCTTCGCTCAGTATGTAAGCGCGGTGGCAGATGCCGAGGGTCTCGCGCACATTGTGGTCGGTGATGAGGACGCCAATGTTGCGCCCGACCAGATGGCGGATGATTTTTTGGATTTCCAGCACGGAGATCGGGTCGACCCCGGCGAACGGCTCATCCAGCAGGATGAAGGCAGGCTCAGTGGCCAAGGCGCGGGCGATTTCGGCACGCCGCCGTTCCCCGCCGGACAGGCTCACGCCAAGGCTGTCGCGCAAGTGGGTAAGCTGGAATTCCTCCAGCAGGCTGTCGGCCTTGTCCTGCCGCTGTGTGCGGTTGAGATCCTTGCGCATTTCCAGCACCGCCATGATGTTTTGCACTACCGTCAGCTTGCGGAAGATGCTGGCTTCCTGCGCCAGGTAGCCAATGCCTTCACGCGCGCGTTCATGCATGGGGGCGGCTGTAATGTCCTTACCGTTGAGCAGGACTTGCCCTGCGTCTGCCCCGATCAGGCCGACTATCATGTAAAAGCAGGTGGTTTTGCCCGCCCCATTCGGCCCCAGCAGGCCGACCACTTCCGCATTGTTGACGGAAAGGTCGACCCCCTTGAGGATCTGGCGCTTCTTATAGCTTTTTTGCAGGTTGCGCGCTGCCAGCGTATTCATTTGGCGGCTTTGTTGGTTGGGTAGAAAACAGCGGAAACCCGCCCGGACTTGCCGGTTCCGCCTGCCTTGAGCTGGCCGCTGTCGGGGAGGTATTCGATATGGTTGCTGACGAAGCGGTCTTTGTCCTGCATCAGTTCGGCGTTGCCATCCAGCAGCAGGCGTTTGTCCTTGACCAGGTAGCGGACTTCCTGCGCCTTGCCTTGCACCTGTTTGCCATTGTCCATTTTTTGCTGGAGGCTGACTGGGGAACCGGTGGCAATAATGCTCTGGATTTCGTTGCCAGGGGCATTGATTTCAATATGGCTGGCGAGGATTTGCAAAGTGCCCTGGCGGATGTTGACGTGGCCGTCATAGGTGGCAGTTCCGGCGATTTTGTCAAAGACCGCCGAGTCGGCTTCAATCTGCACCGGCTCTTCCACATCCGATTTCAGGGCATGGGCGGTGGGGACCATGCCCGCCAGCAGCAAGCATAACAGCCATTTATTTAACGTGGTAGATTGAGCGGACATTGGAATCAAATCTCAGTAAATCCTGGTTAAGCCTGGCGGTCAGGCCGGTGGATTGCATCGTACCAGAAGGGCCGGTAATGGATACCTTTGCATCGGTCGAAATTTCATCGTTTTGTGCATCGTAGGTCAGATAATCAGTACGCAGGGTGAATCCGTCCTGCACTGTGGTGGTCGTCGGTGGTTTGATGACCTCCACATTGCCCGCCAGCTTCGCCAATTGGCTGGCTTGGTCGAACCAGCCTTCAGTTGCACTGGCCCGGATGCGTTTACCGGCTTCCCCCTTGCCCAGCAACACCGGCGCAATGATTTGGCTCTGTTTTTTGCTTGGCCAGTGGGACAGGTGCCGTCCGGACAGTTCGTAACTGACCTTGCCATCGCTGGCGATCGCCATGATGGAAAAGTCTGACAAATAGTAGTCAATCTGCTCTTTGTTCACGGTCAGGCGGCCAAGGTCAGTTTTTCCCAGATAATCCTCCACCTGGGTGATCAGCAAGATCATTAACAGGACGATGATCAGGATGCTCAGGCGCTTCATGCCAGATAACTTTCCAGTTTTGCCTGTAGTTTGCCTTGCGTATGCAATAGAAGCTCGCACACCTCACGCGCCGCGCCGCGCCCGCCGGTTGCTTCCGTAACCCAGTGCGCATGCTGCCGGACAAAGTAATGGGCGTCCTGGACGGCAACAGCAAAGCCGACCTGCGTCATGACTGGCAAGTCCACGACATCATCGCCAACATAGGCGATGTTTTCTGCGTTGAGGCCGGTTTTGGCCAGCAGGTCGGCGAAGGCAGGGCGTTTGTCCCGGTAACCCTGCCAAATACGGTCGTGCGGCACTTTCAGGTTGTCAGCGCGGTGCAGCACCAACTCGGACTTGCGCCCGGTGATCAGGGCCATTTCCAACCCGCTTTCCAGCAACATGCGGATGCCATGGCCATCCTTGGAATTGAAGGCTTTGTATTCCTGCCCCTGATTGTCGTAAAAAAGGCTGCCATCCGTCAGCACGCCGTCAATATCGAAAATAACTAGGCGGGTGTTGCGGGCGCGCTCCAGAACCGCCGCCGGGAGCTTGTCAAACTGGTACATCAGGTGATTCCTGCGCGTAAAAGGTCATGCATGTGGATGATACCGATAACGCGGTTGTCCTGCACGACCGGGAGCACCGTGATGGCGTGTTTCTGCATGAGGTTGAGCGCCTCGACCGCCAGACTGTCGCCGTCGATGCTGCGGCAATTGTGGGTCATCAGCGCGGCGATGGGTTGTTCCTGCACCTTGCGGCCTTTTTCGAACGAGCGCCGCAAGTCGCCATCGGTAAAAATGCCCAGCAATGTTCCTGCCGTATCGGTAATGGCGGTCATGCCCAGCTTCTTGCGGGTCATTTCCAGGATTGCTTGTTGCAGGTTGACATCCGGGCGCACCTGTGGGATTTCCTCGCCGGTATGCATGATGTCGCGCACATGCACCAACAGGCGTTTGCCCAAACGTCCGCCAGGGTGGGAGCGGGCGAAGTCTTCCACAGTGAAGCCGCGCGCCTCCAGCAATGCAATCGCCAGCGCATCGCCCATCACCAGCGTGGCGGTGGTGCTGGAGGTCGGTGCCAGCCCCAACGGGCAGGCTTCCCTGTCCACGCCAGTGTGGATGTGGAAATCGGCGGCTTTCGCCAATGGGGAGCCAGAGTTGCCGGTCATGGCGATAATACGCACATCCAGTCGCCGGATAGCCGGTAAGATGGAGAGGATTTCCTCACTTGTGCCGGAGTTGGATAAGGCAATGATGACATCCCCACTGACAATCATGCCGAGGTCGCCATGGCTGGCCTCGCCTGGGTGCAGGAAAAAAGCCGGTGTGCCGGTGCTGGCTAAGGTGGCGGCAATTTTGTTGCCGATATGGCCAGATTTTCCCATGCCGGTGACAATCACCCGTCCCCGACAGGCAAGGATGGCTTCACAGGCATGCAGGAAACCGTTGTCCAGTCGTGCGGGTAGGGCAGCGAGGGCGGCAATTTCAGTGTCGATCACGGCTTTGGCCAGAGCCAGCAAATCTTTGGCGTGGTGTGGCATTGGTGTCAATTCTCAACCTATTTCACAGGCATAAAAAAACCCGCTATTGCGGGTTTAGATAGTCTATTTGGTGTCTGGTTCACAAATGGTGCCGGAAGCGAGACTCGAACTCGCACAGTGTCACCACCGGCGGATTTTGAATCCGCTGCGTCTACCAATTCCGCCATTCCGGCACGTGGTGAAGGATGCAGATTCTACCTGATTTTTAGCTTTTGTCGAAAGAAATTTTGCAAACTGTTATGATTCGCGCCCATGATGCAACTGAGCGACTTCCATTACGACCTTCCCCCTGAGCTGATTGCTTCTGAACCCTTGGCGGAGCGGAGCGCCAGCCGCTTGCTAGTCCTCAACGGGTCAACAGGTGAATATCGCGACGGACGCTTTACCGACCTACTGACGTTGCTTCAGCCAGAAGATTTGCTGGTGTTCAATGATGCCCGTGTGATCCCCGCCCGCCTGTTGGGCCGGAAAGCGTCGGGTGGCAAAGTGGAGGTGCTGGTGGAGCGCATCACCGACGCACATGCCGTGCTTGCCCATATTCGTGCGAGCAAAGCACCCAGGTCGGGTGTGCGCCTGTATCTGGAAGATATGCTGGAAGCAGAGGTCGTTGGGAGGCAGGGCGATTTGTTCGAGGTGCGTTTTCTGCATGAAGACCCGCCATTGGCATTACTGGAACGTTACGGGCATATTCCATTGCCACCTTATATTGAGCGGGAAGATACTGCGGCTGATCGTGAGCGTTATCAGACCGTGTATGCGCAAAAGCCGGGGGCCATCGCTGCGCCAACGGCTGGCCTGCATTTCGACGCCGCAATATTGGCCGCATTGGCGCAAAAAGGTGTGCATACTGCGGCGGTTACCCTGCATGTCGGCGCTGGCACTTTCCAGCCTGTGCGGGTGCAAGATTTGTCGCAGCATGTCATGCATGCCGAGTACGTGGACGTTTCCCGACAAGTCTGTGACGCCGTGGCGGCTTGTCGCCAACGCGGGGGCAAGGTGGTGGCGGTGGGCACAACGTCAGTGCGTAGCCTGGAAAGCGCTGCCCAAGGTGGGGTGTTGCAGCCTTTGCAAGGGGATACGCAACTGTTTATCACGCCGGGTTATAGGTTTAATGTGGTTGATGCCATGATCACCAATTTCCATCTGCCTGAGTCAACCCTGTTGATGTTGGTGTCAGCGTTTGCTGGCTATCAAAACGTCATGGAAGCTTATCGGCATGCCGTTCATCAGAAATATCGTTTCTTTAGTTACGGTGACGCCATGTTTATTTCATATAAGCAGAATAAATCGTGATTTTGTCAGTCAAGGTTGTGACTTTTCTGCAACTGTAAGATCATAATCAAACGATGGATGTTCGTGCTTATTGTTTGATTAATAAAGTTTATTTTTTGATTGGTAATAATCGGGCAGACGGTCACAGCCCCATGTCCGTTTGCCTGCCAACTTGTGAGATGGCGCTGCCGCAATAGTGGGAGCGTGGTGGAGGTTAATTATGCAAAAGGGTGTCCTGAATAAAACTGCTTTGCCATTGCTGACCGGATTGGTGTTGTTAGGCGCGCCCTTGCTGGGTGTGTCGGCCTTGCCGATGCCTGCTGACACTTCATTGGTTTACCGCGTCAAGGATATGGATGCGGGTAATGTCCTTAAAATGTACAAAGAGCCTGGCAGGGATGTCATTGTCAACATCCCTCATAACGCGACCTGGATCTCGCGCCGGAATGCGCAGATGAATGCCGAAGACAAGGTTTGGGAAAAGGTTTCTTGGGATGACCAGACCGGTTGGGTTTTGTCCGATGCCTTGGAGGAAGACAAGGACGCGACCGAAACCGCCAATGCTCGCCGCCAGTGCCTTGCTGATCCTGCGGTCACGGAAAAAGACTGTTGCGGTTATCCGGAAGCGGCCAAAGGCGGCATCTTCAAATCTATCCCTGTTTATGCGGTGAAGGATTTGTCTGCGGGTGAAAGTTTAATGATGTATGTGGATCATGGTGATGACGCCATAGCGGTCGAGATTCCGCATAATGGCACGAACATCGTTAAGCTGGGTCAGCGCGCCGAAGCAGGCAACTTCGCCATGGAGCGGGTACGCTGGGCGGGTCAGAATGGCTGGGTGGATGACAGCAAGCTGGAATATGACGAAGCGAAGACCAAGGACGGCGACGCCAAGCGGCAGATGTGCGGTGGGGTGTCTGGCGGGGTTGACTTCCAGTCGTCAGAGGTTGTTTGCTTGCCTGCGCCAGTCATCCGCCGTTTGCAGGAGTCTGGCGCATTGGATGCTGAAACTGTCAAGCAGTTGATGGGGCAGCAGAAGGACAAGTAGGTTTTCGAGTCTGCTGGGCAGGTTGTGTGCCTGCCCATCAAGCCATTGCAAAACAAAGAAGCCAGCGTTCTTCTAGCTGGTTAGAAGGAATGCTTTTCGCATGCTTCCAGCGTGTTCTTCATCAACATGGCAACCGTCATGGGGCCGACGCCGCCAGGAACAGGCGTAATCCAGGCCGCGCGCTCGGCGGCCGCCGCAAAGTCCACATCGCCTGTCAATTTGCCATTTTCCAAGCGATTCATGCCTACGTCGATAACCGTTGCCCCTGGCTTGATCCAGTCGCCTTTGATTAGCCCTTGTTTGCCTACGGCTGCGACCACGATATCGGCTTGGCGCGTCAATGCGGCGGTGGCGTCACCACTAAACCGGTGCGTGACGCTGACGGTTGCTCCGGCCAACAGCAATTCCAACGCCATTGGGCGGCCTACAATGTTGGAGGCACCGATAATGACGGCATGGCGGCCTTTGTAGACTTCGGCGGTGCTGTCCAGCAGCCGCATGACACCATACGGTGTGCAAGGGCGCAGCCCAGGGATGCGCAACGTCAGTTTGCCGATATTCGCGGGGTGGAAGCCATCCACATCCTTGCGTGGGTCAATTTGCTCGATAATCAGGGAAGGTTCAATGTGGGCAGGCAAGGGCAGTTGCACCAATATGCCGTCAATCAGTGGGTCACGGTTAAGTTCATTGATCAATTGCACCAGTTCATACTGGGTCGTTTCTTCTGGCAGGTCATAGGAACGGGACATGACACCGACTTCATCGCAAGCTTTGCGTTTGTGGCTGACGTACACCTGTGATGCCGGATTGGAGCCGATCAAAATGACAGCTAGACCTGGGCGGCGTTTGCCCTGTTGCAAGCGCCCGTCAATACGCAGCTTGACTTCGGCGCGGACTTCGGCAGAGACCTTTTTGCCATCAATGATTTGGGCTGTCATGGTGTTTCCTGCAGGCAAGGAAAAGCGCGTATTGTCGCACTTCCCCAGACATCTGTCATGCGCTGCTCACTCCCCGTATAACTGGCGCTTCAGGCCGCTACGGTTGAGTATGGTTGTGGCGATTTCTTCAATGGAAATTGCAGTGGTGTTGATGCAGGGGATATTTTCACGCCGGTACAGGTTTTGTTGCCATTCCAGTTCCTGTTCGCATTGGTTAAACGATGCATAACGGCTGTTGGGCTTGCGTTCTTGGCGGATGCGCTGCAATTGTTCGGCTTCTATGGTCAAGCCAAACAGTTTGGGGCGGAATGGTTTGAGGAGTTCCGGCAGCTTATTTTCCTGCATGTCCTCTTCTGTCAGCGGGTAATTGGCGGCGTAAATGCCATATTGCATCGCCAGATAGAGGCAGGTTGGCGTTTTGCCGGAGCGTGACACCCCGATCAGGATAATGTCGGCTTCGGCGAAACTTTTTGCACTGATCCCATCATCACTGGCTTGGGCAAAGTTGATGGCGGAAATGCGTTTGGAGTAAGAGGCGTCATTGTGCAGGCCGTGCGAGCGTCCGATGGCGTGGGAGGAGGGTTGCCCCAGCTCCTTTTCCATTGAGTCGATGAAGTTGTTGAAGAAGTCGTAAATGGCGCAGTCGGCGCTTTCGATATACTGGCGCACTTCCGGGTTGACCAAGGTGCTGAAAACCAGCGGGCGGCACCCATCCAACTCCGCCATCATATTGATTTGTTCGGCAGTTTCTTTGGCCTTGTCCTCTGAATCCAAGAACGGGATACTAACTTTTCGCCATTGGATGCCATCGAACTGGGTCAGCAGGCTATGGCCTAGCGTTTCGACGGTGATGCCGGTGCGGTCGGACAGATAAAAGACTGTCCGCCGCTTTTTGCAATCCTTGATCATGCGTTGGCTGCATCGAGGCTGGCCAAATGCAGCCAGGTATCGACCACAGTGTCCGGGTTGAGCGAGATGCTGCTGATGCCTTGTTCATGCAGCCATGCGGCAAAATCTGGGTAGTCGGATGGGCCTTGGCCGCAAATACCAACGTACTTGCCTTGTTTTTTGCAGGCTTCAATCGCCATTTTCAGCAGTTTTTTTACTGCCGGGTTGCGTTCGTCAAACAGGTGCGCAATCAGGCCGGAATCGCGGTCAAGACCCAATGACAATTGCGTCATATCGTTGGAACCGATGGAGAAGCCGTCAAAATATTCGAGGAACTCTTCCGCCAGCACCGCGTTGGAAGGAATTTCGCACATCATAATTAGGCGTAGGTCGTTTTCACCGCGCTTCAGCCCTTGGTTTTCCAACAATTCGCTGACTTGTTGGGCTTCTTCCAAGGTGCGGCAGAATGGGATCATGACCTCAACATTGGTCAGCCCCATTTCATTACGGACTTTGCGCAGGGCACGGCATTCCAGTTCGAAGCAGTCGCGGAAGGATTCGGACAGGTAGCGGGAAACGCCCCGGTAGCCGATCATCGGGTTTTCTTCATGCGGTTCGTAACGGTCACCTGCCAACAGGTTGGCGTATTCGTTCGACTTGAAGTCGGACATGCGCACGATAACTTTGTGCGGATGGTAGGCGGCCGCCAATGTGGCGATGCCTTCCACCAGTTTTTCCACATAGAAATCGATTGGGCTGGCGTAACCCGCAATTTTCTTGCCGATCCTGTTCATCAACTCCACTGGCAGCTTGTCGAATTCCAGCAGGGCTTTCGGATGGATGCCGATGGTGTTGTTGATGATGAACTCCAAGCGCGCCAGCCCGATGCCTGCATTGGGAAGGCGGGAAAAGGCGAAGGCGCGGGATGGGTTGCCCACGTTCATCATGATCTTGACCGACAGTTCAGGCAGGTTGCCGGTGTCGGCTTTGCGCACTTCAAATGGCAGCAGGCCGTTGTAAATGAAACCGGTGTCGCCTTCTGCGCAGGAAACGGTAATCGCCGCGCCGTTTTCGATGCGGTCGGTGGCGTCGCCACAGCCGACTACCGCCGGAATGCCCATTTCGCGCGCAATAATGGCGGCGTGACAGGTGCGGCCACCACGATTGGTCACAATGGCGGAAGCGCGCTTCATGATCGGCTCCCAGTCAGGGTCGGTCATGTCGGTAACGAGCACATCACCTTCTTTGACTTCGTGCATCTGCTTGATGCTGCTGATGATGCGGGCAGGCCCTTGGCCGATTTTTTGCCCGATAGCGCGGCCTTCCGCGATAATGGAGCCTTTTTGCTGAAGCTGGTAGCGCTCAATGATGGTTGCAGAAGCGCGGCTTTCAACCGTTTCTGGGCGTGCTTGTACGATATACAGTTTGCCATCGCCACCATCTAAAGCCCATTCGATGTCCATCGGGCGGCCATAGTGCTTTTCGATAGTGATGGCCTGTCGGGCGAGAGACGCAACCTGTGCGTCCGTCAGGCAGAAACGCATGCTGCGGGCGGCTTCAACATCGCGGGTGAGGGTGGCTTTGTTGTGGGCTTCGCCTGCGCTATCGGCATACACCATTTCAATGGCTTTTGCGCCCAGGCGACGGGACAGGATAGCCGGGCGGCCTGCTTCAATGTTCGGTTTGTAGACGTAGAATTCATCTGGGTTGACGGCACCCTGCACAACGGTTTCGCCCAGGCCATAAGCGCCAGTGACGAATACGGCGTCACGGAAACCAGATTCAGTGTCAAGCGTGAACATGACGCCACTGGCACCAATGTCGCTACGCACCATTTTCTGGATGCCAGCGGACAGGAACACTTTGTCATGCTCAAAATGCTGGTGGACGCGGTAGGCGATGGCGCGGTCATTGTACAGGGAGGCGAACACTTCCTTGATGGCGGCGATGACATTATCGAGTCCACGCACGTTGAGGAAAGTTTCCTGTTGGCCTGCAAAGGATGCATCGGGCAAGTCTTCAGCCGTTGCAGATGAGCGCACTGCAAAAGAGGCGGTTGCGCCGGAGCCTTCCGACAGTTTTAGATAGGCGGCGGTGACGTCTTCCAGCAGGCGCGGCGGTAATGGTGTCTCCATAACCCAGCTGCGAATGGTCTTGCCTGCGTTGGTCAGTGCGTGGATGTCGTCGACATCTAATGAGTTCAGCAATGTGTTAATGCGATCCGCTAGGCCGTCAGCGCGGATAAAATCTTGGTAGGCATGGGTGGTGGTGGCAAATCCATTCGGGACGGTGACGCCGACATTGGCCAAGTTGCTGATCATTTCCCCAAGGGAGGCGTTTTTACCACCGACGATGTTCACATCGTGCATTCCCAATTGATCAAACCAAAGAATGTAATCTGCCATCGTGAATACTCCTGAATCGAAAAATTTGGAAATGCGTAATCCTTTTTATTGGTGCAACGCCATTGTTTCATAGGGGGGAGGTAGGAGAAAAGAGCGGCGTCCATAGGCGACGCCGCAAGCACCACAGTTAGCATGAGATAAACACCCAATATATGAATGTTTAACTGGCGCATAAGATACCGAAATTGATGATTGCAAAAAAATCAATTGTTTCAATTATTACTATTGTAATGCACAATAATGAAATATTCAGGAGGATGAATCGATCGTGGCGATGCATTACTACAAGCAGACGCGTTATAAATTGTTGCGGACTTTTTGCGTGGTGGCGCAAAAGGAGAACATTACTCACGCCGCCGAGCAGTTACATATTAGCCAGCCCACTGTTTCACTGCAAATTCAAGCACTTGAACGCGAGATGGGGGAGAAGTTGCTGGAGCGGCGTGGCCCTAGCGTGCGCTTGACCCCGGAAGGAAAAATTCTCTATCAACTGGTGCAGCCGATTGCGGCGGGAATTGATTCCCTGAAAGAAACGTTTGCTGCCAGCTTGGGCAAAATGGAAAAAGGGGAGTTGAACATTGCCGCCGGGCAATCAACAGCATTGTATGTGTTACCAGACTACCTCCGACGTTTCAATTGCGTATACCCAGGCATCCGGATCAACCTGCACAATGTGGCGGGGCAAAGCGGCATGAAAATGCTGTTGGATGATCAGGTGGATTTGGCAGTGGGGCCGTTGTTGCAAATTCCTGATAGCATCATTTACAAACCGTTTGTGTCATTTGGCTCAATCTTGATTACGGCGCGGAACCATCCTTTGGCCAGCCTGAACCGGAAAGTGACCCTGGAAGACATTACACCCTATGGGCTTATTTTGCCGCCTCGCAATATGAGCACTTGGCGAATGGTGGACACCGTATTTCGCCAGCATGAATTGCAATATTCAGTGGCGATGGAGGCAGGTGGTTGGGAGATCGTCAAACGTTACGTGGAGATGGGGCTGGGGGTATCGATTGTCACTGAAGTATGTTTGACGGGCGATGAAAAAATCACCGCCATACCTTTGCATGATTACTTTCCTGCCAGGAGCTATGGCCTGATTGTCCGGAGGGGCAAGTTCTTTACCCCTCAGGCCAAACGTTTTATCGAAATGTTTGATGAAAACTTTTTTGCAGACGATTGCTGATTATGGTCAGCTGTTAACCGGAACCAATTGGCGGGAACGTTGTTGGTAATAGTGGTCATAGTAGTGTTGCCCAATGGTTGTGCGCCGGACTTTCATACGTAAAAAGCCCGTTAGGTTGCCGCCAGCACGTTTCAGCTGCTTAAGGGCGGCATTGATTATCCGACGATTGCTAGTTTTGGGGCTAACCAACAGTACCGTTGCGGTGCTCATTGCCGACAGCACCAATGGATCGGCAAAACCTTTTAATGGCGGCGCATCAATGATGATGTAGTGATAGCGGCGCGCAGCGATGCCCATTAACGCCAGCATGTGGTTAGAGGAGAGCAGGCCTACTGGATCGCTGGTTTCAGTTCCGGCAGTAAGGATGTGCAGGCCGGTATCTGAACCAATAGAGTGTATGTTGGGCAGATCGATGGAGTTGTCCAGATAGTCGCTTAGTCCCACATTATTAGTGAGGCCAAGTTTGTGATGCAAGGTGGGGCACCGCATATCAGCGTCAACCAGCAATACTTTGTATCGCATGCGCGCATAAGCGTAGGCAATGTTGATGGCGGTAGTGCTTTTGCCTTCACCAGGTTCGATACTGGTAATCAGGACGGAGTTGCCTTTTTCCTTTTTTAACGATGCGCCCAGATTGGTGACCACGATACGGTAGGCTTCCGCCACTTCTGAGCGCGGCTCATTCAGGGTTTTTAGGGCAAGCGTGGTTTCTGGCAATTTACTGGCGTCAGGAATGGCGCCAAGTACGGGCAGGGCCGTGAATTTTTCCATGTCTTCGTCACTATGGATGTTGTCATCCATGCCTTCACGCAGGAACGCCAAGGCAATACCGCCCAACAAACCGCCCAGCAAGCCAATCAGCAGGTTAAGTGATGTGTTGGGACGATAACGTTGCAACGGTGTTTGCGCTTCATCAATAATCCGGACAATGCTGGGATTGGCACCGGAAGCAACATTCACTTCCCGCATCCGTTGCAGCAATTCGTCATAAAGCTGGCGGTTGGTTTCCACTTCACGTTTGAGCGCGTTGTATTCGATGCTTTTGTCCTGAATCTGCATGAGCTCATTGTTCAGTTTGCCCAGCCGCCCTTGCAGCTTATTTTCTTCTTCTTTGGCGGCGAGGTATTCTGCCTTGATGGCGCTGGTGACGCTGGCTGTTTCAGTGTTGATGGTGTTGCGCATGTCAGCGATTTGGCTGCTGAGGCGTTGCATGTCAGGGTAGTCCGGTTTGAACAGGCGGGATTTTTCCTGATATTCGGCTTCAAGATTGGCCAGGGTATTTTTCATGTTCTGAATGGCCAGGTTGTCGAGGGCGTCCCGATTGCCGCCGGTGGCCTTCAGTTGGTTGTATTTGCTTTCTGTCTGGATGCGGCGGCGTTCAGCATCCGCCAAAGCCTTATTCATGTCGGTCAGTTTTTCAACATTTACCGTCTGGGTGTCATCGATATTCAGGATGTTTTTCTTTTTGGCGTAGTCGAACAGGCGTTGTTCAGATTGCGTGAGGTCGTTACGGGTTTTTTCGATTTGTTGATCCAGATAGCCTTTCGCGTAATCGCCAGTTTCTGTATAGGCTTCGTTACGCATGCCAACATAGGTGTTGATCAATGTGTTGGTAATGTTGGCGGATTGGGCGGCGGCAGGCGCTTCAAAATAAATTTTGACTAATCTGGATTGTTCCAATGGCTGGACAAAGAGTTTTTTGGAGAACTTTTCGGCTGCTTCACGTAATTTGCTCGCATCATCTGTAACAGCCTTATTTTCTCCGCCAAACAAACCGGACAGGCTAAAGACGGGTTTATCGGCGGTTAGCAATTCATCCGCAAGCCCCATCTGCTTAATAACCCGTTCCGCTAGGGCACGGCTCTTCAACAGCTCATATTCGGTCTGCAGGATGTCGATGCTGTCTTTTTGGTCGGTATTGTGGATTTGGCCGAATTCAACTACGCGGGTTGGCTCCCGTTCAATCTTGATGGTGGCATTGGCCTGATAGCTGGGAGGGGTTAGTTTTGTCACCAGAAAGGCCAGCAATATGCCTAGAAGCAGGGCACTAAGAATAAGCCATTTGTGTTTTTTGAGAATGTCCCAGACATGTTGCAGGGAAAGGTCACGTTCAGTGGCCCTAGTCGCAAGTTCTGGGCTTAAAATAAGCGGTATTTCGTTTCCCTGGCGCAATGAGTAATGATATTCATTGGCTGGAATGAGTATTTCATTGCTTTGTTTCATATGCTGGTCCAATTTGTTTCGCACGTATGTTGGGGGCAGTTTATTGTGGTTGCGTTACTGGCTTGACGGATAACAGGTATGGGGTAGGTTTTGGCAAGTTCCTGCATGCTCATGCTTTGCATTCCATAGCGCGCTTGCAAGGAGTGGTAATGCTCAAGCACCCGTTCCAGCCGCTGAATGTTTTCCAGGGTATGGGCACCAAAATTATGTGGATGCCACCACAAGTGAAAAACTTCGTTTTTTCGGGCGGCATGCGTCATGCCACGCATGATACGTTCAAGGCGTAATTGGTTGAGGGCTGGGCATGGACAGTGCGGATAGAAAAACCGACTGGCGGGAATGTTGATCAATGCATGATTGGGCGTCTTATATATCCCAGGGGTAAAGGATTGATGCCCAGTGAGGTTGAAAGCCGAGTCGATTAGGCGCATCCCGCGTTTAAGCGTATAGAATCCGTCATGTTTTTCTGGGCAGTGATAAAAGCCGGAGCGGGCGTCTCCCCGGAAAGACCGAATGCCGTTTTTCGCCAGTATTTCAATATATTGTGAGGTGTACTGTTGGCGGGGGAAAACATAGGTTTCAAAGTTGATGCAGTAGCGCTTGGCAATTTCTTTGGCTGCATCCAAATCTGCGGAAAAGCTTTTCAGACTGGAACCAGGTTCATCCGGGTAATAGTGTGAAAAAGAATGTGAAGCGATTTCCTGTCCCGCATAATCCCTAACCATTTCCACTAACTCAGGGGCGTAGTAGTAGGGTATAAGGCTAGGGTTCTTATCAGTATCTGGCAGGTGCCTATAGGGATCTAGGCGTATGTCACGGTAGTCCGGTTTAAGGGTGGGAAGATGTTGCAGCAGGTCATGGGTATCCTGAAAAAAAATAAACCCAACAATCGCCCAAGTGGCGTGAATCCCATAGCGGCTAAAGTTTTCCAGCATCATAGGAATGGCTTGGCGCACCCCAGCCAGATTGGCTTTATAGGCATCCAGCCGGGTTTCATCGCGCATTCCCCAGTAAAGCTCGAAATCAAGTGAAATGACAAAGGCACCGTGCTGCAATGACATGTTTATTGGTTGTTCCTGGAAATGGTTAGTCAATGATGGTGTTGTATAACGGGTCAGGAATCAGGGGTGATGTCTAGGGTTCTAACTGTTGCGATCTCTGGATAAATGGAAAATGACGTTTGGTTTGTGTGCGTATGCCGCCAGTGTCCATCAGCAACAACGTCACGCTGTAAACCAGAAAGCCAGTCAACAGTTGGATCGCCAACCAACCAACACCGATTTTATGGTGGAGTTGAAATAGCGCCAGCGACATGAGCACGGTGGCCAGCACCACGCCAGACAGCTCCTTGCCGGGAAGTTGCAATGGGAACCAGCGCATTCCCCGCCATGCGCTGAGAAGCAAACCGGCGGCGTAAGCGGCAAGGGTTGCCCAGGCAGCCCCATACATGCCCCAATGCGGTATGAGCAACAGGTTCAGGGCAAGGTTGAGACCGGCGGCGATCAGCAAGATCCAGACCTGTCCCTGGGTATGCTTTCCCAATTGGAATGCCAAGTCGAAAAAGTAAGATTTTGCCCCTGACAGCAAAATGGCAGTCGCAATCAGGGGGGTCAGTGCCACTACGGTCGCCCTGAATTCGGTGCCAAGCAACAGGCTGGCGAGATTGGGGGTAATCAAGACCAATCCGGCAGTGGCGGGAAAGCCAATACCAAACAGCAACAGGGCGTGTTGACGGCTGTGCTGCTTGGCGGCCTCAACCCCCTGTGTTTCAAGGGCGTTGACCAGCATGGGATAGATGGCGAGGTTTATGCTCATCATCAGCATGACCAGCGTAAAACGGGGCAAGTCATAAGCGACTGCATATTGCCCAGCGCTGTCCGCGCCATCCAGCCAGGCCAACAACATGCGGTCAGCGCTGTTGATCACTTCGTTCAGGAGCGCGGAGGCGGTCAATGGCAGCCCGTAAATAAGCATTTGCCGGAGGATTCCCGTATCTATTTGGCTCCAATGGATGTGTCGCCATTCGTCCCGGCAAAACAGCAGCACGGGCAACAGGTTGCCAATCAGCAGCCCCCATAAAATGCCTTCCGCCCCCCAGCCCGCCCACGCCAGCCATCCGCCGATGGCAAGCGCCAGCAGGGTTTTGCCCAGCATCATGCCGCCATAGCGATAAGGGTTGAGCTGTGAGTTCTGGAGTTGCAGGTTAAGCTCGAAAAAAGCCCATGCCGCCAGCAGCAGGCCGCCCGCCAGTGCCAGTTGCGCCACCGTTGGATCAGGCGTGAATAGCCAAACCAGCAGGCAAAGGCCAAGCCCTGTTGCCGCAATGCCGCCGTAAGCCGCCAGTATGGTTGGGAAGAACATTTCCCGCTGATTGGCAAAGCGTGGCAGAAACCGCAATATCCCCAGGTTCAGCCAGCCAAACAGCAGCATTTGCAGAAAACTGACGGTTGCTGTCGCCAAGGAGTATTGGCCGTACTCATTTGGGCTTAGTAGCCGGGTGTACAAAGCCAGGGCTGCGAAATTGACCAAGCCAGGCAATCCCCGGGCGAGCAAGTACAGGAAGCTGTGCCGGATAATCATGTGAATAACTTCTGGTAAACCTGGAGTGTCTGATGCACGACTTGTTCGACGCTGAATTCCTCCTCAACCAGTCGCCGTCCAGCAAGTCCGAGCCGTTTGCGCTTGTGTGGGTTACGTAGCAGGATTTCGATGCCAGCCGCCAGCGCCGTGCTGCTTTGCGGTTCCACCAGCAGGCCATTTTGTTGGTGCAAGGTGATTTCACGGCAGCCTGGCACATCGCTGGCGACAATGGCCCGTCCGCAGGCGGCGGCTTCCAGCAGCACTTTGGGCACACCTTCCCGGTAGGATGGCAGGCAGATGATATGCGCCTGGGGAAGGATGTCTGGCATGTCGCTGCGGTGCCCCCACCATTCGACGCAGCCTTCCTGTTGCCAGCTGCGCAGTTCCTCAAGGGGGATTGCGTCATGATTGTTGGGGACATCACCAACCAGCACAAAACGCGCAGCCAAGCCTTTCGCATGTATTTTGCGGGCGGCGCCAGCAAATTCACACACGCCTTTGCTTTTGAGCATGCGCGCTGCGAGCAGGACAACCGGGTCGCCTTCGGGTTCGGGACGGTAGCGGAATTCCCGTAAATTGACCCCAGAACTGCGGATCAGGACTGAGCGTTGCTTGCGGGTGATGCCAGCCTGGGTAAACAGGCCAAGATCATCAGGATTCTGGAAAATGGCCCATGCGCGTGATGGAAAAAAGATCGCCTTGTATACCGGGGTGATGAAGGTGCGCAGGGTTTTGGTGGCAATGTCCTGATGGGTAAACAGTGAACCCAGGCCAGTGAAGGCGTAAATGGAGCGGGTATGCCCCGACAGCAGGGCGGCGATGCCGCCATAGAGGATGGCCTTGACTGCAATGTGATGGATCAGGTCTGGTTGCACCTGCTTGTACAGGCGGTACAAGCTCCAAATGGCGCCAAGCTCCCGCAAGGGGTTGCGGCTCATGCGGTCCATGGAAAAACTGTGGTAGCACATCCCGCGGGTTTGGATGTCATGCGCTTCCGGGCTATCGGCTGGTTCGGGCATGGCGACATGCACATCATAGCCGCAGTTGCTGACATGCTCCGCCAGCGGTATGCGATGGGATAGGAAAAACGCGGCGTCGTTGCCAACAAACAGGATTTTTTTCACTAACTGCTCCTTTATGCCGCCATCGCCCGGATTACCGGGTTTTGTTGCTCATGCCACGCCTGGAACATCAGGACATCCCACAACAGGTATTGCCAGTTATGGGTGCCAGCCAAGTGTTGCCGCCATTTTTCCTGAATAGGGTCAGGGTCGAAAAAGCCTTCCTGGCGCAAACGCACCGGATCCAGCAGGTGTTCTGCCCAATCGCGCAAGCGGGTGCGCAACCAATTGTCCAATGGGACACCGAAGCCTTTTTTGGGGCGCTCAATCAGGTGGCGCGGCACATGCCGGTCCAGTATCCGCCGGAGAATCCACTTGCCCTGGCCGTCGTGGATTTTCATGTGCAAGGGCAGTTGCCAGGCAAACTCAACGACCCGGTGATCGAGAAATGGTGCACGGGTTTCCAGGCTGACGCCCATGGCAGTCCGGTCGACTTTGGCCAGAATATCGCCGGGCAGATAGCCAAGCGTGTCCATGTACATCATCCGTTCGGGGAAGTTCAGCCCAGCCGGAATGTTGGTTGGGATAGGGTCAGGGGCGCTATGCAGGCCCAGGACAATTTCTTCCGGGGTTTTCCAATGGGAAATGAGCCTGCGGTAAATGTCTTCAGGCGTGCGGGCGTTCAAGGCTTCAGTCGCTTTGCGCAGTTTTTCCCCTGGTTCATTGAAACGCAGCCGTTGGGGGAGGGACGAGGAGAAGGGTGTCAGCAGTTTGTCCCATTGGCGGGCGTCCAGATGCCCCAATGTCCCTGCGATGCCGCTACGCAGGAACCCTGGCAGATGTTGCAAGCGCCGCCAGATTTGCTGGGCATAGAAATAGCGGTTGTAGCCGCCAAACAGCTCATCCGCGCCATCTCCGGAAAGGCTGACCGTCACCCGCGTCTTGGCCAATTGGGCGACCAGCAGGGTGGGGATCTGCGACATGTCCGAAAATGGCTCATCAAACAGGACGGGGAGCCGGGGGATGATGTCCAGCGCGTCCGAAGGGCTTGCGATGTACTCGGTATGCTCAGTACCCAAATGGCGCGCAACTTCGCGGGCATAGTTGGCTTCGTTGAAGCTTTCTTCTTCGTAGCCGATCGTGAAGGTTTTGACGGGGCGGTTGGACTGGGCTTGCATCAGCGCAACCACCAGGGAGGAGTCGACGCCTCCGGACAGGAATGCGCCCAGCGGCACGTCCGCCAGCATTTGTTGGCGTACTGCGTCAGCCAGCAAATGCTCCAGCGCGTCGGTTTGTTCACGCACATTTTTGGGTGCGGGGGCATTTTGGCGGTTGGCGATGTATGCAGGCAATGACCAGTATGGCTCGGTTGGCATTGCGCTGCCCGGGGCAGTCTGTGGCGTGATCTGTAACAAATGTCCCGGTTCAAGTTTGAAAATGTTTTGGTAAATGGTATGGGGGGCAGGGATGTAGCTCAGGCGCAACTGGCTGGCGATGGCTTCACGGTTGATGGCTGCATGCCATTCGGGGTGGGCGCGCAGGGCTTTCAATTCGGAACCGAACAGGAAATGTTGGCCTGCCCAACCATAATACAGGGGCTTTTCGCCTAGGCGGTCGCGGGCGAGGGTAAGGCAACGGGTCGCGCTGTCCCACACGGCGATAGCGAACATGCCGATACAGGCTTTCAGGGTGCGCCGGATACCCCAGACTGAAAATGCAGCCAGCAGGGTTTCGGTGTCGGACATGCCGCGCCAATGAACGGGGCATTCCTGGCCGAGGCGTTTGCGCAACTCCTGGTGATTGTAGATTTCACCGTTGAACACCAGTGTGTAGCGCCCTGATTGTGACGCCATCGGCTGATGCCCTTCCGGAGAGAGATCTAGGATCGAAAGCCGCCGGTGTCCTAGCGCAATGCCAACGTCATGATCCAGCCACAAGCCGCCGTCATCCGGCCCCCTGTGTGCGAGGGTGGATGTCATCCGGCGCAGATTGCTTTGCATGTCGGTCGAATTTCGTCTGATTGAGAGGGAGTAGAAGCCCGTCAGTCCGCACATGATTCACTAACTCCTTGTATATATTTTGATACTGTGTGGTGATGTTCTGGATGTTGTAGTGTTTGCGGATGCGCTGAAGTGCGCGCAACCCCAATTCCTTGCGCCACACTTCACCTGCATTGATCCATTCCAGCCAAGCGAAGGCCAGGGCGGAGGGCGTGGCTTCAGGCACCTGCAAGACCCGGCCGGTTTTGCCGATAATGAGGGGAATGTCGCCCACATCGGTGGCGATGCAGGGCACGCCGCAGGCCATGGCTTCGCCAATGGCGTTGGGGAAGCCTTCGCCACGGGATGAAGTCAGGGAGAAAATGTCCAAGGCGTTTAGGACGCAATAAACATCCTGGCGTTCGCCCAGCAGGTGCAGGTGGCTCCTGTCAGGAAAACGTTGCAGTAGGGGAATAAGTTCGGGGTTTTCCGCCGTCACCTCCCGGCCAGCCAGAATGAAATGGACATTTTTCTGGTGCTGCATCAATAGGCTGGCGGCTTCCAGGAACAGGGCATGGTTTTTCATGGGGTGGTAGCGCGCAATCATGCCGATCACCAACGCATCAGACGGTATGCCAAGGCTCTCCCGGATGTCTTCACGGTAATAGGCATTGGGGGAAAACCGCTGGATGTCAAAACCGTTGGGCACTATTTGGGTTTTCTGCGCGGGATAGCCAAACGCCGCATGCTGGTCAGCGCTGAGGTATGAATTGTAAAGGATGTGTTCGGGGCGCTTGCTGAGTTTTGCCCCCATGCGGATTACCCCACGGGTGGCGAGCGGCTCATGGCGGATATCATAAAGGGTTTGGCGGATGTTCCACAGCAGTGGGTAGCGGTCGCCAAGCGCCATATTCGCCAGCGAAGCCGCCAGGTTGCCGTGATACATCCAGCCCTGCACAATGTCCGGCTGTAGTTCGCGTAGCAGCCGCACCAGTTCCAGGATGCGCCAGCCTGCCCAAAGGTTCAGGCTCATGTTGAGGGAGTAAACGCTGATCCCGTGTGACCTGATCCGCCTGCTGAGATCCGCTTCCCCACGCAACGATATGACAACCGGCTCGAAATGGGTGAGGTCGGTGTGCGCCAACAGTTTGTACAACATCATTTCCGCCCCGCCTGTTGTCAGGCAGGTGATGACATGCGCCACACGGATTTTACGGGCTGTGTTATCCATTAGAAATGACCCTATATCGATTTAAATTTCAAGCCACTGCCCGGCGATGGTGCTGAGCTTGAGGTGCTGGATTGCGGCTCTGCCCTGTTGGCGGAATGATTCTCGCAAGGATGGATTTTCCATCATATAATCAATAGCCTTTGAGAGTTCATCGGCATTTTCATTCTCTACGAGAATACCATTCACGCCGTGGGTGAGAATTTCATTCGGGCCAGTCGGGCAGTTTGTGGCGACAACTGGGCACTGGCAGGCCAACGCTTCTATTAATACATTGGGATAACCTTCATAACGGCTTGAAAGAACAAATAATTGGGCGTTGGCCAGGTAGCCGTAAGGGTTGTTGGCCGCGCCCTTGAGCCAGACTTTTTCCGTCAGGCCAAGGCCTGAAATCTGGCGTTGCAACCTGTCCCGTTGCGGGCCTTCGCCAAGGATCAGCAGGTCGGTGGTCTGTGACGCCTTGCTGCGGGCGAAGGCGGTGATCAACAGGTCGAAACCTTTTTGCGGATGCAAGCGTCCGATCGCCAGCAAATAGGGGCGTGGATGCCCGACAGGCTGGCGTTTCAGTATGTCTATGTCAGTAAAATTCAGTGGGTTTGGAATGCTGAGTGCATTATTTATGGCCAATTCCTGGCGTAAGATGTCGGCAATTGCATTGGAGACAGCAACGACCTTACGCGCGCGTGGATATAAAATGCGCATCATCCAGCGGGTAGCCGGGCTGAACTTGTGTGGGTTGTTGCGCACTGAAACGATTGCCGCAGGGCTGGCCAACAAGGTGGGAAAGTTGGCGCTTTCCATGAAAGAAAATATGTGGGCGTAGTGGTGTTGGCGAAATTGTTTGTGCAGTTTCCAGAATCGGCGCGCCAAGTTGGTGAGCTTGCCCAGGATGTTGGTGGTGGCCGGGCAGTTCAGGTCAACCAATGTGCCGCCATAGGGGTAGGCGGTCAGCCTGCCGTCAAACACAATCAGGTCGACAGTATGTGTGCGGGCGAAATGTTCGGACAATGATGCCGCCACCCGCTCTGCGCCGCCTTTGGTCAGGCTGTGGATGACGATGGCGATACGCTGGTTGGCTGGCAAGGGCGTGTCAGGCATGGGCTGCTTTTGCTCCTGCGGTCAGGTTGGTCATCGGCTTGATTCGCCAATGGATCGTTTGGTTGCTCTCCAGCCATGCATGGCTAATGAGCAGGCTGTAAAGGACCCAGGCAATTTTTTCCATGCTCCACTCGGTGGACATCTGCGCCAGCAGGAGACAACCCATCAAGGCAATCTGAAAGCTTCTGTCCTGTCGGGGAACCTGGGGCATCAGCTTGAACAGGAACAACAGGAAGCTGCTGAAGGTCAGCAAGCCGATTACGCCCGTTTCCACCAGCAGTGAAATGAAGCTGTTATGCGCACTTTCGGAGATGGAAAACGGGTTGACGACCTTGCGGAATGAGCCTAGCCCATTACCCAGGACAGGGTGTTCTTGCCAGGCCAGCATCCCGTATTTCCAGATGGTGGTGCGGCCCGTCAAGGTGCCGGATGAGGCTTCCTGCTCGATGGTGGAGAGGCGGTCGATGGATGTTTGTGGGATCAATGGCAGGGCCGCGATGACGGCGGTCAGCAGGAATGCGATGCTGACTGTGCGCCAGAATGGAGGGGTGCGCCGTAACACCACGATGGCGTACAGGAAACCGGCACTGGCGACGATAAAGCCGGTGCGGGACGCCGCCAGTGTGATGGCGGTGAAGGCCGCTGGAATGTAGAGGATGTTGATGATCCGCAGCAACCAATGGCGGCTTTCCATTAGCAGGTAAAGCGCGATGGGAACGCCTAGCCCCAACATGGCCGCCAGTTCGTTTTCATTGACGCCTTCGGCGGTGTAACGGTTGTAACTGTGTTGTTCACCGCTTAACCATGCCTGCAATGTAAAGAAAATAAGCACATACCCACCCAGAACCAAGGACTGCAAGGCTTCCTGTATATCTTCACGGGTGCGGACGAATTGCCACATCAGTAAGTTGAAGAGCAGCAATTGCAGCATGCTGAAAGCAAATTCTTCCGTCTTTTCCGGCCATACTGACCAAAAGTATGTGATGCTGACCCAGAGGGTGAACAGGCCTGCCCACAGGTGGATGGTCTTCAGGGGACGCACGCGGTTAGCCATGACAATGGCACCAATACCTGCGGCGAACGCCAGCAGGCCGGTTAGGCGCGAGAGTGTTCCCATGCCGGGGAGCTTCACCATGTCCTGCCAGGGAACTGAAAAAATGAAGATGACGATGAAGACATTGACTAGGCGTTGCATGCAAGCCATTCCTCTAAATAGGTTGTGAATCATCCTGTTACAGATGGCTTCTTGGATGAAGCGGGGCTTGGATGGAGGCGGTCATTTGCCAGATGAATGCAGGGCGTGCTGCGTTAATCGGTTGCTTTCGTCCGCCTGCGCGAACCGCTGGGGTGTTCCGATTGAACGCTGGGTAAGTTGTCTGGAATCCAAATCTTCACGCTAAGGAACGGCGATGAAACTTTACAGGCTGGAGGCCGTGCGTGGCGCGGCTGCATTTTATTTGGTGCTGCACCATACGTTGCCCCATGAAATCTGGTTATGGGGCGTCAATATTGGGATTTTTCTGCGGTTTGGGCAGGAATCGGTGATCACTTTTTTCTTGCTGTCAGGTTTCGTCATCCATTATTCGTGGAGCCTTTCCAGTGACCAGCGGTTCCGGGTTTATTTCCTGAAACGGTTTGCCCGTCTGTATGCGCCCTTATTGGTGGTGTTGCCGCTGACCTGGCTGATCAGTTCATGGCTTCAGGGCAGATGGCTTTCACCGGATTTTCCCACCCTGTTGGGAAACCTGCTGATGTTGCAGGACTTGCGGGATGGAACCCGGCCTGGCGCGTTGGTTGAGCCTTATATGGGCAATTTGCCTTTGTGGTCGCTGTCTTATGAGTGGTGGTTTTATATGCTGTATTTTCCGCTGGTGACCTGGGTGCGGGATTTTGGTTGGGGCACCCTGTTGGTGTTCGGCACCTCGCTGGCAGCGGCTATCGTCTATACGCTGGAGCCTGCCTATGTATTGCGCCTGTTGATGTATTTCGCTATTTGGTGGTCTGGTGTATGTCTGGCGGAAACATGGCTAGTGAAGCAACGGATTGGCTTCAGGGACGCATTGCCCGCCATCATTGGCTTGGGTGGCGTTTCTTTGATCTTGCTGATCAATCTGGCTGGTTGGTTGAAGCAGGGCAATGCATTGGAGGTGGGGTTCCACCCGTTTCTGGAGTTGCGCCATGTCAGTTTCGCCTTGTTGCTGATGGTGGCCGCCATTGCTTGGGGGAAACTTGATTGGATAGGTTTTGACTGGCTAGTGTGGCCATTCGTGGCGTTTGCGCCGATTTCTTATGCCTTGTATATCAGCCATATACATTTGATGCAAAAAGCGACCTGGTTGTCTTTTTTGGGTAACCCCTATCTGGAATGGTTGGGCTATCTGGCAATCCTGCTGGCGTTCAGCTGGTGGCTGGAGCGGAAGTTCTATCCAGTCGCCCGCCGGAAAATTCTCCGATGGGGGTTGCCAAACCGTGAAGCACAGGCATACAACCTGGAGGAAAGGGCATGACTGCGCTTTACGCCTATATCCCGTCCGACTTCAATGCGCCCGACCAGATTGTGTTGCCGGGGCATCCGCGCCCAGACGGTCGTTTATGCACGGATCTTCCTTTCATGCCCGCGCCGTATCTGGATTTGCCGGGCAGCCTTGCAGAATTTGAGGCGCTGTATCCGCAACGTTTTTGGAAGGAAATACGCCGCCGTTACCGGATGCTGGAGCGGCAGAAACAGGCTGTCGAATGGGTGGTTGTCACTGACGCGCCCGGCATGAGGCAGTGGTTGCCGCGCGCCAGGCGGTTATTTTTGCAACGCTGGGAAAAGCGCTATACCTCATGCCGGTGGGTTGATGACGATGGGTTTGCCGAGCATCTGCAAAGCGCGGCGAATCTGGCGGACGTCGGTAAGGCGCAATTGACGCTGTTGCTGTTGGATGGGGTGGTTGCAGCTTATGCCTTGAGCCTGCTGGATGGATGCTGTTGCTACATTTACCATCATGCCATTTTGATGGATGAGCGGTATAAGCCTTATGCGCTGGGCCGTTTGCTGTTTGACCGCATCATTCGCCAGTGCATTGCGCAGCGCTTGCAACGGGTTGATTTTATGCAGGGGAAGGGGGCGCACAAGTCGTTGTGGACTTCCCAGCAACGGGTGGTGCGGTGGCGTGTCACATCCCCGCAAACCTTGGGCGGCCACTTGCTGCATGGGCCAAAAGTGCTTTACTACTGGTTCAGGATACGGTTGCAGAACCAATTGGCGCTTAAGCGGAAATTACAGCGCCCCATTGCCTGGTTACGGGATTTTATGGCTTATCAACGGGTGTCAGGCTAAAAACCCATTCTTCTATATTGCTGTAACCATTGGCGTTTTTATCTTCGGTTGCATCAGGCTTGGCGGGGTTGAGCCCGTTTTTCCGTTCCCAGGCGTCAGGTATGCCGTCATTGTCCTGGTCTGCATCAGGCGCGCCTTTGGCGTAGTGGGGCCATCCGCCTGCATTGCGTTTGCAGCCGTGTCCCCAGCCTTTGTCTGTGGCAGTGACGCATTGGGGAATATCGCCACTGTATTGGCGGGTGTCTTGAATGGCCTTGGTGTCAACGGAATCGCGTTTGGGCAGCGTGGCGCCAACGGTCGGCAGCAGCTTTGCCGGGAGTGTCTGCGCCTTGTAGGTGGTGATGGCCGGGGCGGGGAATCGGAGGTTGGATTCCCATGCGTCAGTTGGCCACCCGCTGAGGCTGGCGTCAATGGGCAAAGGTTCAGGTTGTTCAGGGTCGCGGATGCTGAGGTTTTCTTCCAGAAATAACTTGTAGCCTTTGCTGGAATTGCGGGCGACGATTTCGGACATCTTCCGGTTGGAACTGGAACCCATGATGTAAAGGTTGTGGACAAGATTGACCTGCGGATTGCCAATGTCGCCCATGATTTCCGCCCCGTTGTATCCCCAGTCGTAAACGAGGTTGTTGACGACATCCACCACGCCGGTGTCGGTCTTGACACCGGGGTTGCGTTCCTCACTGTGGACAAGCAGGTTATGGTGCAGGCTGATGGAATGGGAGCCTTCCGACCCCAACAGGATTCCCCGGCTGCCGGGGCCTTCGTCGTTGGAGCCATTGTACAGGCTGGGGCCGATAACGCTGTTGCTGATGGTGATGTCATGCGCATCGTACCAACTGGAGACGATCTCATCGGTTCCCCAGGAGAAAGAGCAGTGGTCCAGCACGACATTGTAGGTTTGCGCGCCATCGGTTTTGCCTTCAGCACCGGCTATCGTCAGCGCATCGCGGCAACAGTTGGGTTTGTCGGCAGCCCCGGCGCGGAAACGGACATGCTGGATCAGGACATCATGGCTTGCAACCGTGAAAGGCTCCCGTTTGATGTCCGGCACGCCGGTGATCATGACGCCATCGCCTGGCGCTGTCTGGCCAAAAATGGATACGTAAGGATGGTCAATGGTCAAGTTGCTTTCCAGCCGGATGACGCCTCCGGTGGCAAAGACGATGATGCGCGGGCCGGTTTTTTCCACACAACTGCGCAAGCTGCCCTCCCCGGTGTCTTCCAGGGAGGTGACTTTACAGACGGTGCCTCCGCGTCCGCCGGATGTCAGTGATCCAAAACCTTCCGCGCCCGGAAAAACCGGCAGCGCATGGGCGTAGGTGATGCAGATGAAGTACAACAGCAGGGTGCGCAACATTGCTCGGCCTGATTATTGATATAGGTCAAGACTAGATAAAAAATTCCCTGGTGTCCATGCATGCTGTTGCTTATCAGACACAAATAATGCTGGCTTGTAACCAGAATTAGCGAAAAAGTGCTGTTTTTGCTTGGTGTTAATTTGTCATCTGATTGATAGTTGAACCTCTTTTTGTAAGTTTGTTTGATATAAATCAATAAACTTGTATTTCTTTGTTTTGTCTCTAATTCGCTACAGTTGATATTGATTTTAATCAAGCATGGGGTGTCCTCTCTGATAGATGCTCTATAAGCCGGACTATCTGTTTGTTCGATGGGTTGTTCCGCGCCTTCCCACACGGAATGTTCTAGGTGGCGAAGTTTGAAACTTACTGTTCGGAGGGACTTTATGCAAAACCAGCAGACCTACAATTACAAGGTCGTGCGGCAGTTTGCCATCATGACGGTGATCTGGGGGATCGTCGGCATGCTGGTGGGCGTTCTTATTGCTGCACAGTTACGTTGGCCGGAATTGAATTTCGACGTTCCGTGGCTCACGTATAGCCGTCTACGCCCCCTGCATACCAATGCGGTTATCTTTGCCTTTGGCGGTTCGGCGCTTTTTGCGACATCGTTGTATGTGGTGCAGCGCACCTGCCATACCCGTTTGATTTCTGATGGCTTGGCTTCATTTGTGTTCTGGGGTTGGCAACTGATTATCCTGCTGGCGGCGATTTCTTTGCCCTTGGGGTTCACCTCCGGCAAGGAATATGCGGAACTGGAATGGCCGATTGATTTGCTGATCACAGTGGTGTGGGTTGCGTATGCGGTTTTGTTCTTCGGCACGATCATGAAGCGTAAAACACCGCATATTTACGTGGCGAACTGGTTTTATGGCGCTTATATCATCACGATCGCTGTTTTGCATGTGGTCAACAGCGCTGAGTTGCCGATCGCTTTCTTCGGCGGCAGTTGGCTGAAGTCCTATTCCGCTTACCCAGGCGCCATGGATGCGATGACGCAGTGGTGGTATGGCCATAACGCGGTGGGTTTCTTCCTGACGGCGGCGTTCCTGGGCATGATGTATTACTTCGTCCCCAAACAGGCTGGGCGCCCGGTGTATTCCTATCGCCTGTCGGTTGTGCATTTCTGGGCGCTGATTTCCACCTATATGTGGGCCGGCCCGCACCATCTGCATTACACGGCGCTGCCTGACTGGACCCAATCCCTGGGGATGGTGTTCTCCCTGATCCTGCTGGCTCCCTCCTGGGGCGGCATGATCAACGGCATCATGACCTTGTCGGGCGCGTGGCACAAACTGCGCACAGACCCGATCCTCCGTTTCCTGATTGTTTCCCTGTCTTTCTACGGCATGTCCACGTTCGAAGGGCCGATGATGTCCATCAAGACAGTCAACGAGCTTTCCCACTACACCGACTGGACTATCGGCCATGTGCATTCCGGCGCGCTGGGTTGGGTGGCGTTGGTTTCCGTTGGCTCCTTGTATGCGCTGATCCCGAAATTGTTTGGCCGTGAAAAGATGTACAGCATCAAGCTGATCGAAGTCCATTTCTGGGTGGCGACGGTCGGCATCGTGCTGTATATCGCGTCCATGTGGATCGCGGGCGTCATGGAAGGCTTGATGTGGCGGGCAGTGAATGCTGACGGCACCTTGACCTACAGCTTTGTCGAGTCGTTGAAAATGGTTTATCCGTTCTACTTTGTACGTTTCCTAGGTGGCGTCCTGGTCTTGGGCGGGATGTTTATCATGGCGTACAACGTCTGGAAGACTGTCGCAGGGGCGCAAGCCGTTGATGACGCCATTCCTGCACCGGCCCACTAAGGAGGATTGAATCATGAGTGCTGGACATGCAGTCGTTGAGAAAAACGTGGGCCTGATGGCCATTTTGATCCTGGTCGTGGTGAGTTTCGGCGGGCTGGCGGAGATCGTGCCGCTGTACTTCCTGAAAGACACCACGGAGCCTGTCGAGGGTTTGAAGCCTTATTCGGCGCTGCAACTGGAAGGGCGCGACATCTATCTGCGGGAAGGCTGTTACAACTGCCATTCCCAGATGATCCGTCCATTCCGTGCGGAAACCGAGCGTTATGGCCACTATTCCGTCGCGGGTGAATTTGTCTACGACCATCCGTTCCAATGGGGTTCCAAACGCACTGGCCCCGACTTGGCGCGTGTCGGTGGGCGTTACAGTGATGACTGGCAGCGCGTGCACCTGAAAAACCCGCGTGACGTGGTGCCGGAATCCAATATGCCTGGGTTCCCGTGGTTGGCTGAAAACACGTTGGATGGCGCGGACACCGCCGCCAAGATGAAGGCCATGCAAACGCTGGGCGTGCCTTATACGGATGAGGAAATCGCCAAAGGTGCAGACGAAGTGAAAGGCAAGACTGAGCTGGATGCGCTGGTCGCTTATCTGCAAAACCTGGGCACTGTCATCAAGACCAAGCGGTGATGGATGATGGACTACAACGATTTCCGTGGGATAACGACGTTGATGGTGCTGATTGCTTTCTTTGCCGTCGTGTGGTGGGCGTACAGCAGCAAGCGCAAAAAGCGCTTTGAGGATGACGCCAACTCCATTTTCGATGAGCAGGAAGAAAAAATGCACGATGCGTCAGTTAAGGAGGTAGACAAATGAGTGGATTCTGGAGTGGTTGGATCATTCTGATCACATTGGGCAATATCTTTGCCTGTTACTGGCTGGTTCGCTGGACTTCGAAGAAGGCTCCGGGTGAGGCGGCGACGGGCGATGTCACCGGACATCGCTGGGATGACCTCGAAGAGTACAACAACCCGCTGCCACGCTGGTGGTTGTGGCTGTTCTATATCACCTTGGTGTTTGGCCTGGTGTATCTGGTGCTGTTTCCGGGTCTGGGGTCTTTCAAGGGCGTATTGGGCTGGGGTTCCCACGAAAGCCAGTATGAGGCTGAAATGGCGAAGGCGGCGGAAGCCTATGATCCGGTCTTCAAGAAGTTTGCGGCCATGCCGGTTGAGCAGGTCGCAACGGATGAAGACGCCAAGGGAATGGGCCGCCGCATGTTCCTGAGTTACTGTGCGCAGTGCCATGGTTCTGACGCGGGCGGTGCCAAAGGCTTCCCCAACCTGACAGACAATGACTGGTTGTATGGCGGGGCACCTGAGCAGATTGAACAGACCATCCTGAATGGCCGTCAAGGCGTGATGCCGCCGCACCCCGCGCTGAGTGCCGATGACCTTGACAAGGTGGCCAATTACGTCGCCAGTTTGAGCGGGCGCACCGAAGGCGTTGACACGGCCAAGGCTGAGGCGGGCAAGGCGCTGTATCCAACCATGGACTGCATTGCGTGCCATGGCGTGGATGCCAAAGGCAATCAGGCGATGGGTGCGCCTAACCTGACCGACACCACTTGGTTGTATGGCTCTTCCCTTGACACCATCAAGGAAAGCATCTCCAAAGGCCGTAATGGCACAATGCCAGCGCATGCCGATTTCCTCGGCGCGGACAAAGTCCATTTGTTGGCAGCGTATGTCTACGGGTTATCCCATTCGGCGGGCAAATAAGCCTCACTTCCACAGGCCGTCAACGGGCGGCCTGTTTCTTGATAAATGTCGTAAAAGTGTTTTATAAAACAACAAACTGTTTTGCAAACCACTTTTCGTCAAATAATTCCGGCCTCTTGCGTGCTAGCTTGCAAGCCTTGTGACTGGTCTGGCTGAAGGTGGTGAAATGTCTGAAAATCCTGTCAAAACTGACGCCGGGGATGGCAACGGCGGCAGCTTCTATCAAAAGCACAACAAGATTTATCCGCGCAAGACGAAAGGGTTGTTCACCAATCTGCGTAAGTTCTCAGTATGGGGTCTGCTGGGGTTGTACTACGTGCTGCCCTGGCTCAGGTGGGATGGCCAGCAACTGGTGCTGTTTGACCTGCCTGCGCGCAAATTTCACATTTTCGGCATGACTTTTTGGCCGCAGGATTTCTTCTATCTGGCGGTGTTGCTGATCCTGGCGGCGTTGCTGCTGTTTTTCGTCACGGCGTTGGCCGGACGTGTTTGGTGTGGTTATGCCTGCCCGCAAACGGTTTGGAGCGAAGTTTATATTTGGATTGAGCAATGGGTGGAAGGTGACCGCCCGCAACAGATCAAGCTCGACAAAGGGCCATGGGATCGGGCCAAAATCGGCAAAAAGGCGCTCAAGCAGGTGTTGTGGATATTCTTCTCACTATGGACAGGGTTTACCTTCGTTGGTTTTTTCGTGCCGGTGGAAACGCTGTGGTCTGATCTCGCCAGCGGTGTGATTGGCGGTTGGGCGTTGTTCTGGATCCTGTTCTACAGCGCCGCCACCTATGGCAACGCAGGCTTTCTGCGCGAGCAGGTTTGCCTGTACATGTGCCCTTATGCGCGTTTCCAGAGCGCCATGTTCGACAAGGACACCCTGATCATTTCCTACGATGAGGCACGCGGCGAACCGCGCGGCTCCCGCAAGCGTGGGGCGGACAAGCCTGCCAGCGTGGGGGATTGTGTGGATTGCACCCTGTGTGTGCAGGTTTGCCCGACCGGCATCGATATCCGTGATGGCCTGCAATACCAATGCATTGGTTGCGCCGCTTGCATCGACGCTTGTGACGGCGTTATGGACAAAATGGGTTATCCGCGCGGTCTGGTGCGCTATACAACCGAGCATGCCCTGAAGGGTGGGGTGACCCACGTCATGCGTGTGCGCACCTTCATTTATGGCGGGTTGCTGGCGGCGATCGCGTTGGCCTTGCTGTATTCCGTCTTGCACCGCGTGCCGTTGGAAATGGATGTCATCCGTGACCGCAACGCCCTGTACCGGGATAGCGGGGATGGCAATATTGAAAACATCTACACCCTGAAAGTCATCAATATGGATGAGCAGGAGCACCATTACGCCATTAGCGTTTCCGGCATTGAGGGAATGAAGCTGGTAGGCGCAGAAAATGTGGTGGTGCAGTCCGGCAGGGTGGCTGAAGTGCCGGTCAAGGCAGTGGCCAACCCTGACAAGATGGCTTCCCATAGCCAGGAAGTGATCTTCCATATTGAGGCAACGGACAGTCCGGCGCTGGTTGCAACCCAAAAGGCCCGTTTCCTCGGCCCGAATTGATCAAGGAGAATGACCGCATGTATGTTCAAGTTGAGGATGTCAAACCATGGTACAAGCAGTTTTGGCCATGGGCACTGATGGTGATGCCAGCTACAGCCGTGGTTGCTGGCCTTTATACGTATTCGTTGGCTGTTTCCACCCGCAGCGCGATGGTGGTGGATGATTATTACACTGAAGGCAAGGCGATCAACCAGTCGCTGGAGCGTGGGCGAAAGGCTGCAGCGTTGGGCTTGCATGGCAACCTGTCCCTGAATGGGCAGGCGGCGCGGTTGCTGCTTGACAATCCCAGCGTCCAACCCCTGCAACAGCTGGAGCTAAAGCTCTATCACGCCACGCTGGCGGATCATGACCAAGTGGTCATGTTGCACAATGCGGGAAATGGCGTATGGGCTGGCGAAGTGGCGCATCTGGCGGCAGGCCGATGGTATGTGGATCTGTTGCCGCAAGATGAAAGTTGGCGGCTGGAGGGCGTGTTGCCTGCCTCCAGCCCGATCGCCACTGTCGATTTGCAGCCAGCTTTGTAGGGATGCTTTTTCCAGGCGGATAATGCGTGTAAAAAGAAGGCCCTCCAAATGAGGGCCTAAGTGCTTTAGGGTATGTAGAGCGTTGTGAAGACCACCGGTTCAGAGGAGGTAACGAACATCAGCACCAGCAATCTCCACGGCACATTAGACCTATTTTCAGTAGGGTTTACAATCCGGCAAAATCTGGTTTCTTGATGCAGATCAATTATCTTTGATGTTTTATTTCAGGCGCTTGCAATTGTATATAGGTTGCAGCATGTATTATAAACTGCCTTGGTTTGGGTGGAAAAAGAGGTCATTATGAGCATAGTCCAATTCGATGCAGAGTTGATCCGCCGTTATGACACGGCGGGGCCGCGTTATACATCGTATCCAACGGCGGTTGCGTTTGGGTCTTTTACGGAAGATGAATACAAAGCGCATGCTTACATGAGCAATGAAGACCCCATCCCGTTGCCATTGTCGCTGTATTTCCATATCCCATTCTGTGACACGGTGTGCTTTTATTGCGCCTGCAACAAGATCGTCACCAAAGACCACGCCAAGGCGGCTGCCTATTTGCAATACCTGTTCCGTGAAATCGAAATGCAGTCCAAGCTGTATGACCGCGACCGGGTGGTGGAGCAACTGCATTGGGGGGGCGGCACGCCCACCTTTTTGAGCCATGATGAAATGCGGGCGTTGATGGAAAAAACCCGTCAGCATTTCGCCCTGCACATTACCGATGATGGCGATTACTCCATCGAGATTGACCCCCGTTCCGTGTCGGTGGAAACCATCGGGGTGCTGCGTGAAATCGGTTTCAACCGTTTCAGCCTCGGGGTGCAGGATGTGGACGCAAAGGTGCAGGATGCCGTCAACCGCATCCAGCCCATTGGGCAGACGGTTTCCATTATCGACGCCTGCCGCGCACAGGGTGCCAAGTCCATCAGCGTGGATTTGATTTATGGGTTGCCGTTCCAGACTGTCGACAGTTTCCGGCAGACGCTGGACACGATGATTGGCATCTCGCCCGACCGTATTTCCGTATTCAACTACGCGCACTTGCCGAATTTGTTCAAGCCGCAACGGCGCATCAATGAGGCTGACCTGCCGTCACCTGACACCAAGTTGCAAATCATGCAATTGGCTGTCGAGCATCTGACCGCCGCAGGCTATGAGTATATTGGCATGGACCATTTCGCCAAGCCGGACGATGAGCTGGCGCAGGCCCAACGGCAGGGGACGTTGCACCGTAATTTCCAAGGGTACACGACCCATGCGGATTGCGATTTGATTGGCATGGGGGTCAGCTCCATCAGCAGTGTGGCGGAGTGCTACAGCCAAAACGCCAAGACGCTGGAAGAATACTACGCCACCCTCGATACGGGGCATTTGCCGGTCATCAAAGGCTTGACCCTGGATGAGGACGATATATTGCGCCGTTATATTATTCAGCAACTGGCCTGCCATTTCCGGTTGGACTTTGGGCAGGTTGAGCGTTTCTTCTCGCTGGATTTTGCGGATTATTTCACGCGTGAACTGGAAGTGCTGCAAACCATGACGGAGGACGCCTTGTTGCAATTTACCCCAACAGGCTTGGAAGTTACGCCGCGCGGACGGTTTTTAATTCGCAATATCTGTATGGTGTTTGATGTGAGCTTGCGCAAACAAAGCGCGCAGCAGCGTTTTTCGCGGGTGATTTGAAACTGTTGTTTAGAGCACGTCGCTGGCCGGACGGCAGGTATGGTGGGCCAGTTGTTTGAGGCGGCTCATGTCGGCAATTTTTACCAAGCGGTGTTGGACAGAAATGATGTTTTCTTCCTGTAGCCGTGAAAACATGCGGCTGAGGGTTTCGACCGCCATCCCCAAATAATTGGCGAGGTCGTGGCGTGCCATCGGCAGGTTGAATTCATTGGCGGAAAAGCCGCGCTCCCGGTTGCGCTCTGACAGGCTGGAAAGAAAGGTGGCCAAGCGTTCTTCGGTGCGCATTTGCCCCAAAGTCAGCAGCAACATCTGTTCACGTTCGATTTCCGTGCCAATCTGGCGCATCATCTGCCCACGCATGGCCGGTAGTTTGCCGCACAATTCTTGGAAGTTTTCCATGCTTAACTCACACACCAGGGTATCGTCCAGCGCTTGCGCGTCGCAGGTATGCCGGTCGTGTGCGAAGGCATCAAACCCCAGCAAATCGCCAGGCAGGTAAAACCCCAGGATTTGTTCTTCGCCGTCCGGGGTGGAAAGGGAGGTTTTGACTGCGCCAGCCTTGACGGCAAAGATGGCGTGCTGGTTGTCATCGCGGTGAAAAAGGTAGTCTTTTTTCTTGATCTTGACGGTTTTATTGATGGAGTTTTCCAGTAAGTCCAGTTCCTCCCGTGTCAGGCCGCGCGGCAGGCATAACTCGCTCAAGCTGCAATTATGGCAAGCGATGGCGGCTTTCTTGGTGCTGTGTAAAGGAACTGTCTTCATGCCTCATTCCAAGCTGTGCGGATGATTGGATGGTTATTTCCTAACCCATTCCACGATTTTTCCCAATCGCTTGTAGTAATCGTTTTCTTGATGTGAATCAAAGCGCTGTGAGTGGGTTCGCCTAAACTTCAATTTTACACGTTTCGTGTTATTAGTATAGGAGCATAGGCTACCATGGCGGAACTACTCTTTGGAAGCTGGATGGGGATATTGACCATTATTGTCATTCTATTCATGGTGGTGATGATGGTTTATCTGGGTTGGGTGTTTGTGAAGAAGTCGGGCGAATAAGTCCAGGCGCAAAAATTCATTCCACTTTGCCAGGAGGCTGGCTAATATGCTGTTACGTTTGTGAACAGGAAATAATATTAAAGTGGAAGACCAACAACCAGAATGCCAGGCGGCCCCTCCCCGTAAAGGGATTTACCTGTTGCCTAATTTGTTGACCACCGGGGCAATGTTTGGTGGTTTTTATGCCGTGGTGGCGGCCATGCAGGGCAAGTTTGAAGCCGCAGCAATTGCAGTGTTTGTCGCCATGGTGCTGGATGGCCTGGATGGGCGGGTGGCGCGCATGACCAATACACAGTCAGAATTTGGTGCGCAATACGACAGCATGGCTGACCTGATTTCATTTGGCGTGGCTCCGGGGCTGGTGATGTACCAATGGGCGTTGGTGCATTTGCAGTCGTATGGCGTGACCTGGGGAAAGGCTGGTTGGCTGGCGGCCTTTGTTTATGTTGCATGCGCGGCGTTGCGTCTGGCGCGTTTCAATACCCAGATCGGGAAAGTGGACAAGCGGTTTTTTGTCGGGTTGCCCAGCCCTGCGGCGGCTGCGGTGATGGTGGGCATGGTGTGGGTGTTCCACGACCTGGACATTACCGGGCGGAATGTGCAGTTGCCCGCTTTGGCGCTGACGTTGGTGGTGGGGTTGTTGATGGTCAGCAATATCAGTTTTTACAGTTTCAAGGATTTTGACCTGCGCAACCGGGTGCCATTTGTGGCGGTGCTGATTGTGCTGCTGATATTTGCATTGACGACCATTGACCCACCGAAAGTGCTGTTTGGGGTGTTCCTGATGTACGCCTTGTCGGGGCCGGTGCTGTGGGCGTGGCGGCGTTACCGGCGTGTCCAACGGCGTAAGAAAGACATGGAGGCTTGAAGTCGCGTTTGCTTTGTTGTAGCGTTGGTTTCATGAAAATTCACCGCAATACACTGCTCCTGTCGTTTCTGCGACTGCCCGGCTGGGCGGTATAAGTTCCTACGCCCGGCGGGGCCACACGCGCTATCATTACATCCCCTTACAAAATAAAGTCCGGTTGCTTGTTTTATGATGATCGTGCAGCCGTGTTTTGGAGCAGAATCATGTCTAAAGAGCGTTTGATTATTTTTGACACCACTTTGCGTGATGGCGAACAAAGCCCAGGCGCATCCATGACGCAAGAAGAGAAAATCCGCATCGCCCTGATGCTGGAAAAAATGCGGGTGGATGTGATTGAGGCCGGTTTCCCGATAGCCAGCCCTGGCGATTTCGATTCGGTCAAGGCTATCGCCGGTATTGTGAAAGACAGCACGGTTTGCGGTTTGGCGCGCGCTTTGGAAAAAGACATCGACCGGGCGGCGGACGCCATCAAGCCCGCCAATTCCGGGCGTATCCACACCTTCATCGCCACCTCGCCGATCCATATGCAGAACAAACTGCGGATGACGCCAGACCAAGTGGTCGAGCAAGCAGTCTTTGCGGTGAAACGGGCGCGCAACCATACCGATGACGTCGAGTTTTCCTGCGAGGATGCGGGCCGTTCCGAGTTCGAATTCCTCTGCCGGGTGATCGAGGCGGCGATTGCCGCAGGTGCCCGCACCATTAACATCCCGGATACAGTCGGCTATCAGATCCCCTCCGTATTTGGCGAAATGGTCGGCAACCTGATCCGCACCATTCCGAATGCTGACCAAGCCGTGTTTTCTGTGCATTGCCATAATGACCTCGGGCTGGCGGTGGGCAACTCGCTGTCCGCTGTCCTGAATGGCGCGCGTCAGGTGGAATGCACCATCAATGGCTTGGGGGAACGCGCGGGCAACGCCTCGCTGGAAGAAGTCGTCATGGCGGTGCGCACCCGCGCAGACGTGTTCCCAGTCGAAACCCGTCTTGACACCGCCCATATCGTGCCGACCTCGCGTCTGGTCTCCAGTGTGACCGGCTTCCCGGTGCAGCCGAACAAAGCCATTGTCGGTGCCAATGCGTTTGCGCATGAATCCGGCATCCATCAGGACGGCGTGCTCAAGCACCGCGAAACCTACGAAATCATGCGCGCCCAGGATGTTGGCTGGAGCGACAACAAAATCGTGCTCGGCAAACATTCCGGACGCAACGCATTCAAAACCCGCTTGCAGGAATTGCATATTGAGCTGAAATCGGAAGAAGAGCTCAATGCGGCATTCTCCCGCTTCAAGGATCTGGCTGACCGCAAGCATGACATCTACGACGAAGACCTGATGGTGCTGATGATGGATGCGCGCGCCGCCCAGGAACGCACCGTGTACGAACTGGTTTCTTCCCATGTCTGTTCGGAAACCGGCGAAGCGCCCAACGCCCGCGTCACCCTGAAAGTGGAAGGGGTGGAGCATGCGGCGACGGCGGCGGGTGGCGGCCCGGTTGACGCCGTTTACAAAGCGATTGAAGCCATTGTCGGCGAAAGCGCCAACCTTGCGCTGTATTCCGTCAACAATATCACCAGCGGCACCGACGCCCAGGGTGAAGTGACGGTGCGGCTGGAAAAAGGCGGGCGCATCATCCACGGCCACGGTGCAGACACGGACATCGTGATTGCTTCCGCCAAGGCTTACGTGGACGCCTGGAACAAGCTGGCCAGCCAGTCAATGCGCGAGCATCCGCAGCATCACCAGGGGGTGTAAGCGCCCGTGGATGCGCAATTGCGGAGCAGGTACATGCAGGCGATGGGGATTCCGGTGTGGAAGCCGAAGGATGTGCCTCTGCCCCCTGCCTCCCATCCTGACCTCCCCTCGCAAGGGGGGAAAGGACAAGAACTGTTCCCAGCTATCGGTTTTACCTCATCACTCCCTTCCCCCCTTGTGGGGGAAGGGTCAGGGAAGGGGGGGGAGCCATGCCCCAACTGTTCCCAAATGGATTGGGAAGAACTGGGTGCCATGGTCGTCGCCTGTACCCGCTGCGCCATTAGCCAGACCCGCTCCCGAACAGTGTTCGGCGTTGGCGACCGGCAAGCCGACTGGATGGTGATCGGCGAAGCGCCCGGTGCAGAGGAAGACCGGCAGGGCGAACCTTTCGTCGGCAAGGCAGGGCAACTGCTCACCAATATGCTGCTGGCGATCGGGATGCGGCGTGAAACCGTGTACATCGCCAATGTCCTTAAGTGCCGCCCACCCAATAACCGCGACCCCAAGCCGGATGAGGTCAGCAATTGCCGGGGCTATCTGGAACGTCAAATTGAGTTGGTCAATCCCGCACTGATCCTGGTGGTGGGGCGTATCGCCGCCCAAAACCTGTTGCAAACCGACGCCCCATTGGCGCGTTTGCGCGGGCGGGAGCACCGTGCCCCGCTGACCGGGACGCCGGTGGTTGTCACTTATCACCCTGCCTACCTGCTGCGCCAGCCTGCCGACAAGCGCAAGGCATGGCAGGACTTGTTGTTCGCTCGTGAAATAACCGATCGCCGCCGTGTCTGATTATTCTGTCGCCAAACCGGATTTCCTGCCGCTGCGCCCAATGACCGCTGAGGACGTGGATGCCGTGATGCAGGTCGAGGAACGCGCTTATCCCTATCCCTGGACGGCGGGAATCTTCCGCGACTGTATCCGGCATGGCCATTCATGCTGGATTTATGAACAGAACGGGACAATCATCGGGTATGCTGTGGTCATGTTTGTGCTGGATGAAATGCATCTGCTGAATATTTGTATCCGCCCCGACGATCATGGCAAAGGTTTAGGCGGCCGTTTGCTGAAAACGCTGGAACGGATTGCGCGCGGGGCCAAAGCTGAAACCTGTTTTCTGGAAGTGCGCCAGTCCAATTTTCCCGCCATCCGCCTCTATCTGAACGCCGGTTTCAACGAAATCGGGTTGCGCAAAGCCTATTATCCTGCGGCTTTTGGACGTGAAGACGCCATTGTCATGGCGAAAACCTTATTGTAAGTGTTGTAAGAATGTTGCAGGCAGGGTAGGTATTGGCGCATTGTAGTAGTATTATTACCACTTTTGGAGTGGGAGAACTTGCCATATTGTGTGTAAAACGGAATTTGCAGAGCCAGTTAGGCTGGTGAATACAGGGGAAGCGGCGCATGTGCCCTCCGCTGTGCATCACATTCCCGCCGATAAAGTCTGTGGGCGTGCCAAGGATGTGATCCGGCGCTTGCAGAAAGCGGGGTATGAGGCTTATTTGGTCGGTGGTTGTGTGCGCGACCTGCTATTGGGGCGCACGCCAAAGGATTTTGACATCGCCACCAGCGCCCGCCCGGAAGAAATCCGCAAACTGTTCAATTCCTGCCGCCTGATTGGTCGGCGGTTTCGGCTTGCCCACATTTATTACGGGCGTGATTATCTGGAAGTGGCGACTTTCCGCGCTCCGCATGACGAAGGGGTGGATGGCGGCAAGGTCAATGACGAAGGCCGCATCATTAACGACAACGTCTACGGTACGCTGGAAGAGGATGTCTGGCGGCGTGATTTCACCATCAACGCCTTGTTTTATAACCCCAGTAATGGCGAGCTGCTGGATTTCGTCAACGGCTTGGAAGATTTGCGCCATGGCAAAATCCGTCTGATTGGTGAGCCGGAAAAACGCTTCCGTGAAGATCCGGTGCGGTTGCTGCGTGCCATCCGGTTTGCCGCCAAGCTCGGTTTTGAAATTGAAGGGCATACCCGTGCGCCGATGGCTTCCATGGCAATCCTGCTGGAGGCTGTTTCATCCGCCCGCCTGTTCGATGAGATCATCAAGCTGTTGCACAGTGGCGATGGTTTGGCCACTTACCGTCTGTTGTGTGAGTATGGCGTATTGCAGCACCTGCTGCCTTTGACGGCGGAAAGCCTCGAAGAGGACACCAGTGGCAATTTTGCCCGCATGGTGGAGCTGTCGTTGGGCAATACGGACCAGCGGATTGCGGAAGGCAAATCGGTGATGCCCGCATTCCTGTACGCAGTTTTGCTGTGGCACAAGGTGCAAATGGCGGCGCTGGCGTTGAAAGTGGGCGGGACGCCGGAAATCCAGGCGCTGCATCTGGCGGCGACCGATGCATTGCGCGACCAGGTGGATTTCACCGCCGTGCCACGCCGTTACAGCAATATCACCCGCGAAATCTGGGCCTTGCAGTCACGTTTCCATCATCGGGATTTGCGCCGCGCCAGTACCCTGCTGGGAAATGCGCGTTTCCGCGCCGCCTACGATTTCCTCTGCCTGCGGGCTGAAGCGGGCGAACCGGTGCAGGATGACGCCAACTGGTGGGGTGATTTCCAGCAAGCCACGCCTGAAGGGCGTCAGGAACTCTGCAAGGGGGCGCACAACAAAAAGGGCAGCTTGCGGCGGCGCAAACGGCGCAAGAAAAGCAGCAACGGCGATGCTGCTGGAGGGTCGTCCGCCGAATGACGCCTGTCATTTGCTACATTGGCCTGGGTGGCAATCTCGGCAATCCGGTCGCCAACTTGCACTCGGCCATCGCCCGGATTGCGGCTGTTGCGGGCATTGAATTGCGCGGTGTTTCCCGTTTCTACCTCAGCAAGCCGATGGGGCCACAGGATCAGCCCGATTATGTGAACGCTGTGATTTGTGTGAAAACCACGCTTGAGGCGCATGCGCTGCTGCAAACCCTGTTTGAAGTGGAGCGGGAGCATGGCCGGGAGCGTAGCCCCGGTTTGCGTTGGGGGCCACGCACGTTGGATCTGGATTTGTTGCTGTATGGGATGGAAACGGTCGCCGCCCCGGATTTGCGTGTGCCGCATCCGGGCATCTGTGAGCGTTCCTTTGTGGCGTTGCCGCTGGCGGAGCTGGCACCTCGGCTAATTTTGCCGGACGGACGCCGCTTGCAGGGCTGCCTGCAAGCATTGGCGTGTGACGACCTTCATCCATTGGCCTGAGCGGGGACGTGTTCGAACGCTTTCCGCCCTTTCGCCAGCTTGAACCAGACGGCGTAAACGGCAGGCAGGAACAGCAATGTCAGCAGTGTCGCCACCAGCAGCCCACCCATAATGGCGATCGCCATCGGCCCGAAGAATACGCTTTCGGAAAGCGGGATCATCGCCAAGATCGCCGCCAGCGCCGTCAGCATGATCGGGCGGAAGCGCCGCACTGCGGCTTCCACCACCGCTTCATGTGGGATATGCCCCTCGGCAATATTGCGTTCGATTTGGTCCAGCAGGATCACCGAGTTGCGCATGATCATGCCGGAGAGCGCAATGGTTCCCAGCATCGCCACGAAACCGAACGGCTTGTCGAACAACAGCAGGAACAGGGTCACGCCAATCAAGCCGAACGGCGCGGTCAGCACCACCATGATGACGCGCTGGAAGCTCTGCAACTGGATCATCAGCAAGGTCAGCACCGCCACGATAAACAGCGGGAAGCCAGCGCCGATGGAGGTGTTGCCCTTGGCGCTTTCCTCCACCGCGCCGCCGGTTTCCAGGCGATAGCCCAGCGGCAGGCTGGCGCGGATGTCCGCCAGCTTTTCCTCCACCTGCGCAGTGACGGTCGGTGCCTGAATCTTGCTGTAAATGTCGCCGCGCACGGTAATGGTCGGGGTGCGGTTGCGGTGCCAAATAATGCCTTCTTCCTGCCCATATTCGATTTTGGCCAGTTGTGACAGGGGTACGGTCTTGCCGGTGGATGTCGGCACGTTCAGCCCCGCCAGCCGGGAAATTTTGTCGCGCTCGCTTTCATCGCCGCGCAGCAGGATGGGGATGGTCTGATCCTGTTCGTGGAACTCACCGATGGGAGCGCCGTCCAGCGAGCTTTGCAACAGTTGCGCCAGGGCGGATTGCGTGACGCCCAGGCTGATCGCTTTCGCCGTATCCGGCTTGAGGCGGATGGCCTTGCTGCGTTCGTTCCAATCCAGATGCACATTGACCAGGTTGGGGTTGGCGCGCATGACGGTGGCGATACGTTCCGCCAAGGCGCGCAGTTCCCACAGGTCGTCGCCGGAGACGCGAAACTGTACCGGATAGCCAACCGGCGGGCCGTTTTCCAGGCGGATGACGCGCCCGCGCGCCAGACTGAAATCCGGATTGCCGTCGAGCTGCTCTATCAGTTTGCTGCGCAGGGCTTCCCGGTCAGGGATGCTTTTGGTGGTGATGACGAACTGCGCAAAGCTGGCGGCAGGCAGTTGCTGGTCCAGCGGCAGGTAGAAACGCGGCGAACCGTCGCCAGTGTACGCCACAAAATTGTCGATGTGTTCCTGCTGGGTTTTGAGGAAGCTTTCCAGCTTGCTGGCTTCAGCGCTGGTGGCTTGCAGGGAGGAACCTTCCGGCAGCTTCAGATCCACAATCAGCTCCAGTCGGGTGGCGTCCGGAAAGAACTGTTGCTGGACGAACTGGAACAGGAACAACGACCCGGCAAAGGCCGCGATGGTCAGCAAGATGACGGTGAGTGGGTATTGGACGCAGGTTTTGATCAGGCGGCGGAACCAGCGGTAAAAGCCATCCGCCAGATGGTGTTGGGTGTCCAGGAACGGTTTCAGCAACCGGGCGATGCGCCCACTCGCGGCCGACTGTGGATCGTGTGGCGTATGTTCCGGCAACAGCTTGTAGCCCAGGTACGGGATCACGATAACGGCGGCGAACCACGAAATCACCAGGGCGATGGTGACCACTTCGAAGATCGAACGGGTGTATTCCCCCACCGATGATTGCGCGGTCGCAATCGGCAGGAAACCGGATGCGGTCACCAGCGTCCCGGTCAGCATTGGGAATGCGGTGGTGGTGTAGGCGAAGCTGGCCGCTTTCACGCGCTCCCAGCCTTCTTCCATTTTCACCACCATCATTTCAATGGCGATAATGGCGTCATCCACCAACAGGCCCAGCGCCAGCACCAGCGACCCCAGGGAAATCTTGTGGAGGCCGATGTTGAACAGGTGCATGCTGAAAAATGTTGCCGCCAGCACCAGCGGGATGGACAGCGCCACCACCGTGCCAGCACGCATACCCAGGCTGAAAAAGCTGACTGCCAGCACAATCACCACGGCTTCGAACACCACCTCCAGGAATTCGCCGACCGAACGCTTGACCGCAGTGGGCTGGTCGTTGACCCGATGCAGCTCCATCCCCACCGGCAACTGGTTGCCGATACGCGCCAAGGCTGCGTCCAGGGATTTGCCGAGTGCGATAATGTCGCCACCCTTGCGCATGGAGACGCCGATGCCCAATGCGTCCTGCCCCATGTAACGGAAGGTGGCGTTGGGCGGGTCGACATAGCTGCGTTTGACTTCAGCGACTTCCCGCAGGCGGATGGTGCGGTCGCCGATGGTGACCGGCAGGTTGCGGATGTCTTCCAAATTGGTGAAGACGCCTTCCGGGCGCACGTAAATACGGTCGCTCTTAGTGTTGTAGGCTCCCACGGCGCTGATGGCGTTTTGCGCTTGTAGGGTGCTCACCAACTGCTGCACGCTGAACCCCAGGTTGGCCAGTTTGCTGTTGGAAAGCTGGATGTAAACACGTTCAGCTTGCTCGCCAATCGGCAGAATCTTCGCCACATCGGGAATGCGCAGCAATTCTTTGCGGATATGGTCAGCGGCGTCCCGCAATTGGGCGTAGCTGAAGCCGTCGCCGGTCAGGGCGAAGATATTGCCGAAGGTTTCGCCAAATTCATCGTTAAAAAAAGGGCCAAGCACGCCTTGCGGCAGGTTGTTTTCAATATTTTCGGTACGCTTGCGGATGTCGTAAAACATGTCATCCATTGCGTTGGAAGGCGCATTGTCCTTGGCGATGACGAAAATGTTGGCGGCTCCAGGGCGCGAAAAGCTGCGCACTATGTCGACATAATCGGTTTCCAGCAGGGTTTTCTCGATGCGGTCGGTAACTTGCGTCTCCATTTCCCGTGCGGTCGCACCCGGCCAGTAAGCCTGCACCAGCATGACCTTGAAGGTGAAGGGTGGGTCTTCCGATTGCCCCAGCTTGTTGTAGCCGAACACACCCAACGCCAAGGTCATGACCATCAGGTAGAGGACGAAATTGCGGTGGCGCAGCGCCCATTCCGACAAGTTGAAGCCGCTCATGAACCCGCCTCGCTGCGGCTGCGTTCAGCGCCTGCGCCGTCATAAGGGACGGGGTTGATGGTTTGCCCTGCGCTTAGTTTATGTACGCCCGCCGCGATGACCTGGGTTCCGGCAGGCAGGCCGCTGACGGTGACGCCATCTTCCTGATAAGCGCTGACGCTGATGGGTTTGAGGCTGACCTGATGGTTCGCGCCCAGCACCCACACGGCGGTTTGTTTGCCTTGCTGGAACAGGGCGGATGCTGGCAGCCAACTGGTTTCGCCGTTATTAGCGCTGGTGAGGATGACATCCGCCGTCACGCCTAGGCGCAAATCCTGGGGTGGGTTCAACAGGCTGATCTTGACCAGGAAACTGCGGGTGGCGTCGGCAGATGGGGACACCTCGCGCACTTTGCCCTGAAAGGTGGTGTCCGGCCCCGACCAGGGTTTGATGTCGACCAGTGTTCCGCTCTTGAGCGTCTGGGCAGTGCTTTCGCCCACATGGATTTGCGCTTCCCGCTCCCCCTCGTAGGCGATATGGACGATGGGCGTCCCGGCGGCCACCACTTGCCCGGCTTCGGCGTAGACGGCGGTGATGACACCCGGCTGGTCGGTGGCCAATTCCGTGTAACCTGCCTGATTGCCGCTGAGTTTGAGCTGGGCTTTGGCGGAGGCGACCCGTGCGGCGGCGGCGTCATAAGCCGCTTGGGCGGCATCCAGGGAGGATTGGCCGATGAACTGTTTACGGCGTAATTCGGCGACCCGCGCCAGTTCGGCCTTGGCGTTGCCGTAATCGGCTTCAGCGGCGGCGACGGCGGCTTTGGCGCTGGCGAGGCTGAGGCTGAGGTCGGCGGTGTCGAGTTGCGCCAGGGGTTGCCCGGCGGTGACGGCGTCGCCTAGGTCAACCCGGCGGGCAATGAGTTTGCCGCCTACCCGGAAGGAAAGGTCAGCCTCGTAACGCGCCTTGATTTCGCCGGAATAGGTGACGCTGGCGGCGGTTTGCTGGTTGTCGACCGTCCAGACTTGGGCGGGGCGGATGATGTCAGCTTCGGTGGCGGGTTCCTTGCAGGCGGCCAGCGCCAACAACAGGCAAAAAGGCAGGCAAGCGATGGGCTTCATGTGACCTCCGATGTCATTAATGCGCCGTTCCAAAGCGATTTCAGGGCGGCCTCCAGCATTTGCAGGTAATCATCCGTGCATGCCGGGGCAAGGGCGCGTTCCTTCATCAGCTCCTTGAGGGGGGAAGGGCGCATCAGTTGCCACAACCCCAGGAACAGGGCGTAGCTTTGCATCATCAGCGCCGGGGTTGCCTGCGGGAAATGGCAGCTCAACGCCAGCACGAGATCCTCCAACTGGCGGTAGGTTTGCTCCTTGAAGGCAAACGCGGTTTCCAGTGGAATCTGCCGCTCCAGCAGGCCGTGGCACAGGCTCGCCACCGGCAGGAAAGCAGGAAAGTTCAGCAAAAAAGCACGGTTGACGGCGAACAGGTCATCCAGCGCCATCGGCTGGTTGGGTTGGTTGGCGCGGGCTTTCAGGCGGTTGAAAAACGTGTCGACGTGCCGCCCGTGGATGGCGAGGAACAGCTCTTCCTTGCTGCGGAAATACAGGTAGACCGTGCCTTTGGCAACACCGGCGGCGCTGGCGATGTCGGCGACGTTGGACATGCGTTCCGGCTGCGAAAGCCAGAGTTGCTCGGCGGCGTCAAGGATGGCTTCGCGGCGCAACTCTTTATCTTCGGGGTTGGTGGCTCTGATCTGCATCTAAATGACCAATGGTCAGTTGTTTGGAATGATTCTAGGTGACCGTCAGTCAGTTGTCCAGTCAGCTGGTTTGGGCACGGCGCGTAAACACTCCCTTAAATTTCTTCAAGCCATCATCCACCAGTGTGAACACCACCGGCACCACCAACAGGCTGAGGAAAGTGGAGGCGATCAGCCCGCCAATCAGCACAATTGCCATCGGTGCACGGAAACTGGGGTCGGCACCTAACCCCAACGCGGTCGGCAGCATGCCCGCGCCCATCGCAATCGAGGTCATCACAATGGGGCGCGCCCGCTTGTGGCAGGCGTCGACCAGCGCTTCAAAACGTCCCAAGCCGTGTTCATGCAGCCCCAGCATGGCGTAATCCACCAGCAGGATCGAGTTCTTGGTCACAATCCCCATCAGCATCAGCAGGCCAATGACCGAGGGCATGGAAAAACTGTTGCCTGTCACCAGCAGCGCCAGCAAGGCACCGCCCACCGATAGCGGCAGCGCCGCCAGGATGGTCAGGGGTTGCAGGAAATCGTGGAACAGCAGCACCAGCACGATGTAGATGCACATCACCCCGATCAGCATGGCCGTGCCGAAACTGCCGAACAGTTCGCCCATGGTTTCGGCGTCGCCGACATTCTGGCGGCTCACCCCGGCAGGCAGGTGTTGCAGGCTGGGCAACTGGTCAGCCGACGCCATCACTTCGCCGAGGCTGCGCCCATTCAGCTCCACCTCCAGTGTGACATTTTGCCTGCGGTCAAAGCGGGCAATTTGCGCCGGGCCGCCACCCATGTGGATGTCCGCCACGCTGGCGAGGCTGACCATGCCATTGTTGCCCGGAATATTGAGCTGCTGTATCTGCGCCAGATCTTCACGGAAGCTTTTGTCCAGCCGCACCCGGATCGGCAACTGCCGCTGCGGCAAATTGAGCTTGGGCAATTGGGCGGCAAAGTCGCCGCTGGTGGCCATCTGGATGGTGCTGCTCAAGGCCTGCGCGGTCACCCCGGCATCGGCGGCGCGGGCGAAATCCGGTGTGATCTGGATTTCCGGGCGTTGCAGGCTGGCGCTGGAGTTGATGTTGCCCAGCCCCGGCAAGGTGCGCAGGTCGCGCACCACAGCGCTGGCGGCGCGTTGCAGGCTGGCGCTGTCTTCGCTGGACAGCACGATCTGCATCTTCTCGCCGCCCAGCCCCACTGTCACCCGCGCACCCGGCAGGTTTTGCAGGCGGTCGCGGATGTCGGTTTCAATCGCGCTCTGGCTGCGGTGGCGCTGCTTGCGGTGCTTGATCACGATGCTGAGGGTGGCCTTGCGGGCGTCCACGCCCATGCCCATGCCAAAGGGGCCGCCATCGCCCGCATCATAACCGACTGTGCTGAAGACGCGGGTGATCTCCGGGATGCCTTGCAGGATGTGGCGTGCCTGTTCGGCGCTGCGCTGGGCGTCATCCAGGCTGCTGCCGGGGGCCAGCTCCAGTTTGACCGCCGTGAGGGTGTTGTCATCGGGCGGCAGGAAGCCCGTGGGCAACAAGGGGACAATGGCCAGCGACGCCACAAACAGCGCCAGGGCGCTTGCCAGGGTGATGAGCCGGTGCTTCAGGCACCATTGCACCGCCCGCAGGTAGCGCGACATGATCGGGCCGTCCTCAGCATGGATGCGCTTGGGCGCTTTCAGCAGGTAGGCCGCCATCATCGGCGTCAGCAGCCGCGCCACCACCAGCGAGAAAAACACCGCGACGGCGGCGGTGATGCCAAACGGCTCGAAGAATTTGCCGACGATCCCGCCCATGAAGGCGGTGGGCAGGAAGACCGCTATCAGCGTGAAGGTGGTGGCGATGACGGCAAGGCCAATTTCATCCGCCGCCTCCATCGCCGCCTGGTACGGGGTCTTGCCCATGCGCAGGTGGCGTTCGATGTTTTCCACTTCCACGATGGCGTC
>NZ_JAYMYJ010000130.1:0-7975 GCF_035668035.1 Candidatus Thiothrix phosphatis
CCTCCCCTGACAAGGGGAGGTTGGGAGGGGTTTCTTCTTTCACCATCGTCGTCGATTATTCCGGCCCCAACCTTGCCAAGGAAATGCATGTCGGCCATCTGCGTTCCACCATTATCGGCGATGCGGTGGCGCGGGTGCTGGAATTCCAGGGGCATAAGGTGATCCGCCAGAACCATGTTGGTGACTGGGGCACGCAGTTCGGGATGCTGATTGCGCACATGGTCAGCATTGCAGGACAAAGCGGCGGGGCGGGTGGTGTCGAGCCACAACTGGCCGATCTGGAAACGTTCTACCGTGCCGCCAAGCAGCGTTTCGACGATGAGCCGGAATTCGCCAAAATGGCGCGGGATTACGTGGTGAAGCTGCAATCCGGCGACCCGGAATGCCTGAAATTGTGGAGGCAGTTCATCGACATTTCGCTGCATCATTGTGAAAGCGTGTACCAGCGGCTCGGCGTGCAACTGAGGCGTGCGGATGTGATGCCGGAAAGCGCCTACAACGACGATCTGGCCACCATTGTCAGCGAATTGCAGGCCAAGGGCTTGCTGGTGGAAGACCAGGGGGCGCAGTGTGTGTTCCTTGATGAATTCAAGAACAAGGACGGCAGCATCACGCCGATCATCGTGCAGAAATCCGATGGCGGTTATTTGTACGCCACCACCGACCTGGCGGCGCTGCGTTACCGTAGCGGCGTGCTGAACGCTGACCGTGCGCTGTATTTCACCGATGCCCGCCAGTCGCTGCACTTCCAGCAGGTGTTTTTGCTGGCGCGCAAGGCCGGGTTTGTGCGCGAAGCCCTGTCGCTGGAGCACATGCCGTTCGGCAATATGCTGGGTGAGGATGGCAAGCCGTTCAAGACCCGCAGCGGCGGCACGGTCAAGCTGGCGGAGTTGCTGACTGAGGCCGAGGAGCGCGCTTTTGCACTGGTGTCAGAAAAGAACCCGGAACTGCCGGAGGACGAGCGCCACGCCATCGCCCATGCAGTGGGCATTGGTGCGGTCAAATACGCTGACCTTTCCAAAAACCGCAACTCCGATTACATCTTCAACTGGGAAGCCATGCTCAGTTTCGAGGGGAACACTGCGCCGTATTTGCAGTATGCGTATGCGCGCATCAGGAGCATTTTCAGGAAGAGTGGAAACCCCTCCCCAGCCCTTCCCTTATCAGGGGAGGGGGCGAAGATTGCCTTGCGGGAAACCGCCGAACGCACGCTGGCGGTCAAGCTGCTGCAATTTGGCGAAGCGGTCGACAGCGTGGCGAAAGAAGGGCTGCCGAACCATCTTTGCACCTACCTGTATGAGCTGGCGGGCAATTTCATGAGTTTCTACGAAGCCTGCCCGATCCTGAAAGACGGCGTGGCGGAGGAGGTGCGCAACAGCCGCCTGCAACTGGCGGAACTGACCGCGCAAACCCTGCAAACCGGCCTGGGCCTGTTGGGGATTGCGGTGATGGGGCGGATGTAAGCCGCTTCATTCATTGATCTGCTGCAACAGTTGGCGGGAAAGGTAGTAGCCATTGGCCGCCATTGCATCCAGCAATGGCGCGGCGTCGCTGATCAATTGCCGCTGCTGCGCAATCCAGAGCACCCTGACCGTCCCGGCAAAGGCTAAATTCCGTCGCAGGGCTTCACGGCGGGCAAGTCGGTCATCCATGATCAGCAGGGCATTGGGGTGGGCGGCGGCCAGTTGCAGGGCTTCCTGCTCCCCATCGCCAAGGCTTGCCGGAAAGTCTTGCGGCGGGGGCGCTGTCATCACCTGTAGCCAGCCTTGCTGCCGGGCATGGCTGATCTGTTCGGCGGCTGCGTCGTTATGCGTTTGGGATTCCCGCCACACGGCCTGTGGTATCCATACGGTTGTGAACAGCTGTTGCAGGATCGTAAGCTGATTGACCCCGGCGAACGCCAGCAATGGGCCGGTATCGCTGATTATGACAACCATGCGGACAAATCGCGGGCTTCGTGTGTGGTGGTCTCGTCGGGTCGGGCGATTTCAATGCCCAGGCTGCCCAGATGTTTAATGAAGGCGCCCATGTTCAGGCCGCTGAGGCGGGCGGCTTTTCCCAGCGACATCAGGCCATCGCGGAACAGGCTGGCGGCGAGTGCAGGGCGCAAACCCGTGGCGGTGTCGCTGAGGGTTTTATCCAGATGCACCAGCAGGGCGTCCGGTTGATCCCCTTTTAAAATCAGCACGGGCGCTTCGCGGGCATGGCGCAGTGCGAGTGAAGGGTTCTTTTTGAGTTCGCGGACATTGGTGGCGTACATGGCGGCTTTCCTGAAGTGTTTTGCCGGAGTGTAGTCCACGCTATGCAGCCACACAAGCCTTCAGCGGAAGCGGATGTAAGCCGTCGGATTCATATCCACAAGGAGCCGAGCGGAATCCCCACGGCATCGAAGGGCGGGATGCGGGCGGTGTCATCGTCGCCCCATGCGCCCAGCAGCACCCAATGCCCGTTGAGGGATTGGTAGGCTTCCAGGGTTTTGTGTTCCGGGTCGACCAGCCACAGCCATTCCACGCCCAGCTCGCGGTAGATGGGCATTTTGATGATGCGGTCCTTGCTGGCGGTGGCGGGGGAAATGACTTCACATACCCAGTCGGGAACCAGCCCGATCCAGGCCGTATCGGGCAGCGCGGGCATCCGCTCACGTTTCCAGCCCGCCAGATCGGGGACCAGGATGTGCGGCCTGTCGCCCAGGTGCAGTTCCGGTTCGAACAGGATGACCCAGCCGCCGGGGCCGCCTTCGCCAAAGTCATAAGGCGGCTCGATACGCCCTGACAGGGATGAAGCCGCCCGCGCGTGGCGTACTGCCGGGCGTGGTTGCGTGTGCAGCTCGCCATTGAGGATTTCCGCTATCAGGTGTTCGGGAACCTGTAGCAGGTCTGCATAGCTTGCGTCACTTTTCGTTTGTGTATGTGCGGTGTTGGCCATCTGGGTTCCTCGGGTTTCTGCTGTCTGCGCCAGCCTGCTGTTATGGTAACGCGGATTTCGTGCTGGCGTGAATGTTGGGGGAACCTCATTCGCCGCACGCCATCCCGAAATGTTGCAGGATGGCTTCGATTTGGGCTGGCTTGCTGGCGGTATTTTGCCAGCGGTTTGCAATCAGGCTAACATGGGCGGGAACACACCCTGATCAAGCCGCACCTACGCGGGTCTGGCTGCAAGGCTTATCTCAATGATATGAAAGTGCGGATTGGTGAGGACGAGGCGTTTTACTATCCCGACTTGCTGGTTTCCTGCGACCCGGACGACCACAAGCGCAATTACGTCAAGCAATCCCCGTTGTTGATTGTCGAAATCCTCTCCGCCAGTACGGAAGCCTATGACCGGGGCGACAAGTTTGCCTGTTACCGCCAGCTCGACAGTTTGCAGGAATATGTGCTGGTCAGCCCGAAAACCTACCGCGTGGAAGCCTTCCGCCGCAATGCCCAGAATCGCTGGGAGCTGTTCAGTTTTGCAGGGGCGGAGGCAGAGGTGGAGTTCGCCAGCATCAACTTTCGTTGCTACATGCAGGCCGTTTACGAAGACGTGGATTTTGGGCTGGTTTGATCACCCCCAGCTAAACTGCTACTGCCCGCTTCACCGGCGCTTCCTTGATCGGCAGGTTGACCACCGCCGCCAACGTCGCCAGCGCAATGTCGGCATACCACATCCAGGTGAAGTCGCCGAAGCGGCTGATGGTGACGCCTCCCAGCCATGCGCCGAGGAACCCACCGATCTGGTGCGAGAGCAAGGTCAGGCCAAACAGTGTCGCCAGATAACGGGAGCCAAACAGCTTGCTGACAATGGCCGCTGTGGGCGGGACAGTCGCCAGCCAAGTAAAGCCAAGGCCCGCCGCGAACAGGTAGTAAGTCCATTCCGTGCGTGGCGACAGCAGATACCAGACGATCAGCAAGGCGCGTGAAGCATACATGGCCGCCAACACATATTTGCTGCGGTAATAAGTGATGCACGAGCCTGCATACAAACTCCCCAATACATTCGCCAGCCCGATAATGGCCAGCGACCAACTGGCGACGCTGGGAGGCAGCCCGCAGAGGTTGACTTCACCCGGCAGGTGCGTGACCAGAAAGGCGATGTGGAAACCGCAGGTGAAAAAGCCGGTGTGCAACAGCAGGTAGCTGGGGTTTTTCATCGCATCCCCAACCGCTTGTTGCAGGCTTTGGTGGTTGTCTGCCTGAGGTGTTTTGCCCGCTGGCTTTGCGCTATGCAGCTTGCCAATCATGGGAATCGTCGCCAGGGCAACGGCGGCCATTGCCCACATGGCTCCCATCCAGCCGATGGATTGGATCAGCTTTTGCAGGATGGGGGCGAAGATGAATTGCCCGAACGAGCCGCCCGCATTGATCACGCCGGAGGCCATGCCGCGTGATTCGACCGGCATCTGCTGCGCTGTTGCGCCAATCAGCAGGGAAAAGCTGCCGATGCCGGAACCCATGGCGGCGAGCAAGCCCAGTGTGACGGTCAGGCCGAAACCTCCGGCAACCAGCGGGGTCAGCGCGCAACCCAGCGCCAGGGCGGCCAGCCCGACGGCCAGCACCCTTTGTGCGCCGTAACGGTCTGCCGCCACGCCTGCAATGGGTTGGATCAGCCCCCAGGTGAATTGCCCAATCGCCAGCGCCAGGCTGATGGTGACAATATCGATGCCGGTCGTTGTGTTCAGCGGGTTTACGAATAGCCCGAAGGATTGCCGGATGCCCATGGTGACCATGAGGATGCCCGCTGCGGCCAGGGTGATGCCCAACACCTGCGGATGGCGGATGGTCTGAAACATGCTTGTGCTCCCGTTCAAATGCTTGGGGGAAAGTGTGGTGTGGAAGCAGTCGGGCGGCAACTCATTTAATATCGGCCATGTGATAGGATTTCTACAGTATGAACCGATACCCACCCCTGAAAGCCTTGCTTGCATTCGATGCAGCGATGAGCACCAATAGTTTTTCTCTTGCGGCGGAAGCGTTGTGCGTGACCCCGGGCGCGGTCGGCCAGCAAATCCAGAAGCTGGAAGAGTGGCTGGGCGTGCCTTTGTTTACGCGCCAGGTGCGCCAGATCTTGCCGACGGAGGAAGCCAAGGCATATTGGCAAAAGATCCAGCCTGCGCTGGCGCAGATTGCCGACGCCAGCCAGAAATTGCGGGATAGCAGCAGCCGGGCGGTGTGGCTTTCCATGCCACCCAGTTTTGCGACGAAATGGTTTACGGCGCGCATGGCCCAACTGCTGACCCAACACCCTGGGATTGAGCTGCATTTGAATGTCACCCCGCTGACGGTCGATTTCGAGCGTGAATCCATTGATCTGGCGATCCGCTATTTTGACGGCCAGACGGCCAATCTGGACGCCACCCTGCTGTTTGGCGATGAGGCCCGTGTGTATGGCAGCCCGGAATACATCGCCAGTTTGGGCTTGCATGCCCCGCACGATTTATTGCGCGCGACCTTGCTGGCGACCACGATACACCCTGAGTGGGAGCGCTGGTTGCAACAGTTCGGGGAATTGGCGGAAGGGCAGGTAGCGGGCATCCCGCGCATCCATTTTGACCAGGCGCTGATGGCGATTGAGGCCGCCAGATTGGGCCAGGGAATGGTGATGACCAGCCGTGTGCTGGTGGAAAGCGAACTGGCGGCGGGAACCCTGGTGGAGCCGTTTGCGGCGTGTTGTCTGCCGACGGCGAATGGCTATTACGTTGTCCACCATCACAAGCTGGCGCTGCGGCCTGTCGCCATGCGGGTCAAGCATTGGCTGATTGGTGCGGCTAAATGTGAACCGTGAAGCAGGTGCAACCTGCGATGGGTTTGATGCAGGCTGGCAACCCAGCCTGTACGTTGCCGATAAGTGGCGATTACAGCGGGGTTTCTTCCTCTTTCGGTGCCAGCGACAGTTTCGACATGAAATCGGGGTCTGCTTGCGGGCGTTGAGGCTGCGCCGCAGTTGTCGCTGCCGGAGCCGGGGCAGGGGCAACGGGTGCTGAAGGCGCAGGCCGTGCCTTGTGCAGGTTGCCGGACAGGTTGATCTTGAGCTTGAGGTTGCTGGGTGAGTCGGCGTTGCGCAGGGCTTCGGCCAGGGAGATCGTGCCTTCCAGGTACAGGCGGTAAAGGTGGCTGTCGAAGGTTTGCATGCCTTGTTCCTCCGACTTTTCCATGATTTCCTTGATGGCGTGGACTTCGCCTTTCATGATCAGGTCACGCACCATCGGTGTGCCGAGCAGGATTTCAATGGCGGCTACACGCTTGCCGTCGACGGTGGGGATCAGGCGCTGCGAGACAAAGGCTTTCAGGTTGAGGGAAAGGTCTATCAGCAACTGGTGGCGGCGTTCTTCAGGAAAGAAATTGATGATGCGGTCGAGTGCCTGGTTGGCATTGTTGGCATGCAGGGTGGAGAGGCACAGATGGCCGGTTTCGGCGAAAGCGAGCGCGTGTTCCATGGTGTCCTGCGAGCGGACTTCGCCGATCAGGATCACGTCAGGGGCTTGGCGCAGGGTGTTTTTCAGCGCGTCTTCGTAGCTGTCGGTGTCGACGCCGACTTCGCGCTGGTTGATGATGGATTTTTTGTGCGGGTGGACGTATTCCACCGGGTCTTCGATGGTGATGATATGCCCGTCGTGGTTGGCGTTGCGGTGGTCGATCAGGGCGGCGAGCGAGGTGGATTTGCCGGAACCTGTCCCGCCCACAAACAGGATCAGGCCACGCTTTTCCATAATGACATCTTTCAGCACTTTGGGCAGGCCAAGCTTGTCGGCGTTGGGGATGTCGGTCTTGATGTTGCGGATCACCATCGCGATCTTGTGGCGCTGCTTGAAAATGTTGACGCGGAAACGGCCTATGCCTTCCTCGCTGATGGCCAAGTTCATTTCCGGCTTGTGCTCAAATTGCTGCTGCTGTTCCTTGTTCATCAGGCTGTAGGCCATGTCGTGCAGCATTTCCGGGGTCATCACCACCTTATCGACGGCTTTCAGTTTGCCCTGGAATTTGGCCTTGGGTTCAAGGTCGGCAGTGAGGTACAGGTCGGAGCCGTCGTAATGGGCGAGGATGCGCAGGTATTCTTTGAGTTTCATGCAGGAAGTCCTTTATTGTTATGGATTGTTCAGGCCATTGTAACAGCAAAATCCCATGCGTTTAGATCAGTTCGTCAGCCAGTCCACAGGAATGCCGCGCTCCGAAGCGCAAAAACTTATCCGCTGGGGGAGGGTGCGGGCGGATGGAAAAGGCATCACCAAACCGGCAACACATATTGGCCCGCAGGCTGTGGTGACGCTGGATGGCGCGGCGATTTCCTTGCCCGGCGCCATTTACATCATGCTGCACAAACCGGCAGGCGTGGTCAGCGCGACGGAAGACCCTGCGCATCGCACCGTCATGGATTTGATTGATCACCCGCATCGGCACACGCTGCATGTGGTGGGGCGGCTGGACAAGGACACCACTGGCCTGTTGCTGGTCACCAATGATGGCGACTGGTCGCACCGGCTGATGTCGCCCAAACACCATGTGCCGAAAACCTATCTGGCGACCCTGGCGGAACCTTTGGTGGAAGCTGCGGCGGAACAATTGCGCGCCGGTGTGCAATTGCATGGTGAAAAAGGGCTGACCAAACCGGCGGCGGTGGAAATCCTGCCTGCTTGCCAAGCACGGATTACCCTCCATGAAGGCAAATACCATCAGGTAAAGCGCATGTTCGCAGCGGTGGGCAACCGGGTGGAGGCCTTGCACCGGGAGCGGATTGGTGGATTGCTGCTTGATCCCCAGCTTCCAGTGGGTAAGTGGAGGGATGTGTTGATAACAGAAATTCACCTTCCCCCTTTAGAATCATCATTGATTTGAATAATTATTAGTCTATTTTTCTAAAAAATTTACAAGTTTTCATTGAAAAAAATAAAATCTGATCGTAAAATTAATTTAGTTAATGATGTGGGATCGTTACGAATCATGTCTCCGGGCTTGAGTATAAATATTAATGGCTCTATATGCGTTTTGGGGTCTTAGTCGCT
>NZ_JAYMYJ010000131.1:0-3303 GCF_035668035.1 Candidatus Thiothrix phosphatis
ACATACCCACCAGCCAGGAATGACACCCTCCTGGCAATAGAAAGCAGGGGACTGACGAGCAACCGGTAACCCTGACGAATCCCAGGCGATGCGCACCTCTTCAGCGTCGCCAGCCCGCAAGGGCCGAGCGAGCCATGAGCGCCGGGGGCAACATGGCATGAACTCTCCATCACCCGCCAGTGGGCAAAGTCTGGCAGCCACGCAACCGTGCTGTAACGGGGTGGACAGGAATTCGGGAGAACATCCTCCTAGCGCCCGGGTTCCTGCAACAGGCTGGGAAGTTCGCCTCGGCCAAGGCCAGCGGATACCGCCCAGCAAACCGGGAATGCTGACTCGGTTGTTCTTTGAAGGATGGGCTGAAGGAAAGGCCTCCCGAACCCGGCACGGGAAAATGCCGGGACTATCCGAAATGGCTTTCGGGGAACTGAGAACCATCCCGGATAGACGGAGGCAAGGCGAAAAATGGTGTAGCGGCCTAAATATAATCGCCATTGCCGTAAACGTCTAAATGATTGTTTTTATTTGAAGTGTCTTATGAGTGCATTACTTATGTGACAAGCAGATAAAAATAACCCCGGAGTGACGGGCTAAATCATCCGGGGCAATTTCTACAACAATGGTGGCAATTATGTCAGATTCAGACGGAAAACAAAACCTATCCAGCTATCGGATGCCTGAAAGCTGGTGGCGCACCCTGGTTGCAGTATTTGCCGCAACCAGCAATGGAAAATACCCTCAGCGCTCATTTGCAATAATCCCGTTTTACACAATCAGCGCAGGAACTGAATGCACTGAACAAAGCCTGCGCGGAAGGCTTGTCGTAATGGCAATGCACGGGCTGCTTGAATATACAACCAGCAGCGATAACAAAAAATCCCCGCGCAACTACAAGCTATCGAGGACTGGATTAAAGGCTCTTGATTGCTGGGAAAATGCCAGCTCTGCGGGATGCATTGACACAATTATTGCTCGCGATTACTTAGTACCGAATAAAGAAAAAACAAAACGGTATAAAGAAAAAACAAAAAAGCCAGCATTTTCTGATAAAAAACCATCCGTATTAAATGCTATTGAATCATTTTTCAAACTACCAGCAGCAACAGTGTCAAGTAAACAAAAAGTTACTGCCGAAACTCATCCTCATCTATTCCGGGGTGAAGCATGAACATTCAGGGCGAATTACGCGACATCACGCCGCTTTTTGACTGTTTCAAGCCATCGACAGGGCAAAAATTCCAACTTGCTGGGCTGCTCCATGAAGCTGCCCAGCATTTCTCAAATGGAGATGCAGGCCTGATGCTTGCAAAGCTGGAAGAGATCCAGGAATGGACACTTAAGCAACTGGGGGTGAGAGCATGAGCGGCATCGATGACTCCAGGGCGAAAAATTCCGCCATACACATTCAAAAAAAGCCGCGCATCCGGCTTTATTCCAGTCCAGCCGGTTATTGCTCGCTTGTCCGTTATTTTGAAGGGCGCGAAGAATTCTGGTTTGGGCTTTACGAGATCGCATTGAGGAGGGCTTATCCATGAGTGCGGCTGAAAACATCATCCCATTCCAACGGGAACCAACCATGTCGAACAACCAATTACCCGATCCACTTACACCGGCTGATGCTGATCTGACCGGATTCGAGTGGATGGAATTAAACATACATCGCCTGTTTCGCTCAGAAATGTGGGCGCGGGCTTCTGGTGATGAGTTCCGAGCTGCCCTGAAATTGTGGGGTGAATCATTCTTGGAGCAACCAGCCGGTAGCCTTCCAGATGATGATTTCCTGCTTGCCCGCCTTGCTGACTATGGCCGGGACGTGAAGGGGTGGGAGGGCGTGAAGGCGATGGCATTGCGCGGATGGGTAAAGTGCTCTGACGGGCGTCTCTACCATCCAGTTGTGGCCGAAACCGTGATGAGGGCATGGGAACAGCGCCTGAAATTCAGGGAGCGCCAGGACTACGAGCGCGAGCGTAAACGCCAGTACCGTGAGTCACTCAAGGGACAAAAACAGGACAATAAAAAGTGTCCCGATAATGTCCCTGGGACAGATAGCGGACGTCCCAAGGATTTCCACTCTAAGACAGGGACAGGGACAGAGACAGGGAATATTACTAATACCCCCCTTACCCCCCAAGAAAAGCCCACCGAACAAAAACCGGATGACGCCAAGCCTGACGGCTCGGCTGGAGTGGATGCCAAAGCCGTTGTTGATGTTTTTCACGCCCAGCTACCGATGCTTCCAGCCACAAGCAAGCTAAACGATTCGCGGAAGAAAGCGATTGCCGCCAGAACGCGGGAAATGCTTCCGACACTGGACGATTGGACGGCGTACTTCGCAAAGGTCGCAAAATCCAGGTTGCTTACTGGCCAGGAAACAACGTGGAAAGCCAGTTTTGATTGGCTGCTGAAACCGGCGAACATGCTCAAAGTTCTGGAGGGCAATTACCAATCCGCAGTCATGCCAAATTCGGCTAACGGAAAGCCGCGCGACCGTTACAACATGGATGACAAATCTTGGATCAAGGGCTGCGATCCGCAAAGACTTGGATTTGATTGCACTGAGGAAGAGTGGAGGAATATGCAATGAAACAGATTGGCAATATCGCGAGCAGTTTAGTTTCTGCGGGCGCTGGTAAAAATGTCGTTGAATTACCAGAAAGAAAGCAGGTTGATTTCCAAGGCGCACTGGCTGACTGGTTTAACGAAATCTTCCCTGAAATCCTCATGGCCTGCCCGAAATGGGGTTTGACGATTTCCGGCGATGCAATGATGGGGGCTGCAAAGCGGGTTTGGTTACAGGCTCTTGCCGATAATGGGATAACCAAAAAAAGCATGGTTGCGCGTGGGATTAAAGCTTTGCAGGATCGTGGCCAGGAATATCTTCCGTCGCCAGCAGAGTTTTGCCAGTTGTGCAAAGAGCAAAAATCAAAATTGCCAACACTGGCAGAATCGAAGCTGGAAATACTGGTTGGCCGTAAGCCGTGGAGCTGCCCATTTGTCGAGTATCTGGCTGGCAAAACAGGATCAATACTTCACCCGACTACAGAGCGCGAACTTCGCGACGCCGCTTTTGCAATAGAATACCGCAAGGCAGTTGAATTGGCTGAAACTGGCTATTTTGAACAAGACGGGATACAGCGAATAAAAAAACAGGAAATTGATTCAAGCCTTCAGCATTATTTCCACTTGAAGAAATCATTTCCTGATCTGCCATACGCAGATGATTTTATTTCTGATTGCAGGTTAAAAGGAATCCATCTTGATATTGCAAACATGACCGTAACGCATGATGCAAATCTTGTTGACCAC
>NZ_JAYMYJ010000131.1:3403-7877 GCF_035668035.1 Candidatus Thiothrix phosphatis
GCAATGCAACGGGCAAGCATACAGGAGCTTGAGCAACACATACAGCGCGCCCTTATCCGGGCGATTGATGCCCGCTTGTGGAATTGGGGCCGCTGGTGGTATCGGGACAATATCGCCGAGCAGGATAGGGACACCGGCATGCATTGCGCATCCATCACATACGTCGCGATGCAGTTTGCACCACACCCTATAAAATCAGGGTACTGCACGCCACACCCTTTAGAGATTGATCTGGCTGACGCTGAGGCGCTACACGCCCAGTTGTCCGGGCTGCGGGCGTATCAGTTCGCCGAGCTGGAGCGTTTTTATGCGAAGGTGGGCGGCTCTGGGACTCAGGCACAAAAAGACCTGCGGTACAGGGCGCGGCGCAAGCTGGCTTGGCCGCAGTGCCCAGCATGAGCGCAATAAAATAAATTGCGGGGCGCGACCTGAACAGTTATGATTAGGGTACGTTGGGATGAATCCCACAAGAGCCGCTACGGGAAACCGGGAGCGGCTTTTTTTATGGGCGGAAAACAGGGGAACGACATGAACTTCCTACGGGGAAAAAAAACCTACATTACCGCTGGATTGATGGGGCTGATCGGTCTGGCCAAGATGCTTGGCGTTGAGGTTCCGGGAATGGAACAAACCGATCCCGGCCAGCTGTTGGGGCAAGCACTTGCATTCGGCTTCCTGCGGTCTGGAGTTGGGAAGTGAACTTCGGACAAGCGTTCGCCGAACTGGTCAGCTCCGAAGGCGGATACAGCAACGACCCGCAAGACCCAGGGAATTGGACATCTGGCATCATCGGCAAAGGCCAGCTCAAAGGCACAAAATACGGCATTGCCGCCAACACATACGGCGACATGGACATTGCCAACCTGACGCTGGAACAGGCGAAGGACATCTACAAGCGTGACTATTGGGACATTTGGCAATTGGATGGGCTGTCACACCAAGTCCCCGATGCCTTGGTGTTTGAGCTGTTTGACGCAGCCGTCAATGCTGGCGTCGGCAACGCACGGAGATTCTTGCAGCGTGCCGTCGGCGTTGCGGATGACGGACTGATAGGCAGTGCGACAATTTCAGCGCTTGACCGCGCATTGGAAGCAAATGGCATTGCCCGTGTTGAGATGTGGTTCCTGGCAGAAAAGCTGGAGCACTACACCAGGCTGAAAAGTTTTGACCGTTTCGGGCGTGGATGGGCTCGCCGGGTCGTCAAAAGTATGAGAAACATTTGAGACATGGATGCGAAATTAAAAACAGGGGACACAATCAAAATGGAGCATCCAAAGCTATACGAGCACATGCTGTTCAGCATTGTGCTGTTTGTTGGCGCAATCGCCGGGCTGTTGTTGCAGGTTGCCGCCAGGGAAATAAATAGGCCATGGAAAGAGATTGCGGCAGCCAGCATATTGAACGGGATATTCACAGTCGGCGTTTTTGCCGCCGTCAAGTATGTTTACCCGGATATGCCGGATGTGCTGTCGGTCTCGATAGCCGCCGCGTCGTCAACAATTGGCCGCTCTTCGATATTGAAGATAGCCGAGCGATGGGCAGGAAAAAAGTAGCGGCAATGGGTGAGCAAGGCTGCTGGCTGTTGGCCGGGTTGCTGCTGGCGGGCTGTTCCGGGATGCAGTTGCAGGCTGGCAGTTCCTTCAGCCAGGCCACCCCCCTGCGTGCAGGGGCCAGCAGCATTGCATCTGCTGAAATCATGCTGACCCATCAGTACCAGGGTTGCTCAGTTTCGGCAGGGCTACGCCATTTCAGCGACGTGGACGTGCCTGACATTCACGGCGGGTTCAATGGTGTGTTCGTCGAAATGCGCGGCACACTGGCAAGGTTCTGAGGTGTTGCATTCCACAACGACCGCCACGGTTTAAGCACCCACGCATAACCAGTGCAAGACCCATCCCCAGCAAGCCGGTGAGGCGCAGGACGGCGTGCCAGCGTGGCTATGACCGGCAATGGCGTGGCGCACGTCTGGAATGGATCAAGGATCACCCGTTATGCGCCAGTTGCCTTGCTGCCGGGAAGTATGTGCCTGCCGACGTTGTTGACCATATAACCCCGCACCGAGGTGACAAGCGCCTGTTCTGGGATGAAGGCAACTGGCAAAGCCTATGCAAGCCTTGCCATGACAAAAAGACGGGGGCAGGGCAATGACAAAAGCAAAATCACAACCGCAACAGGCAGCAGCGGCACGCAAGCCCTTTGCACCGCAAGGCACGCCGCAGGAACGCAAGCTGTGGAACCGTTACGCCATACTGCTGGCAGACCAGAACCGCTACCACAGCGGCTTTGCGGAACCCTTGATGGAGCTTGTTCGGGCGCAGTTGTTGCTGCGGCGGCTGGATGAAGAGCTGGAGAAGATACCTTCTGACCAGTTGTTCTATTCCGTGGTTGGGCGCAACGGCGAACAGCGCAAGGCAGCGCCAGAGATACTGGCCGTGCAACAGGCGCGACGCCAGTTCCTGCAATTCGCGGGGGCGTTCGGGTTGTCGCCGGTTGCCAACAGCAAGATACCGGCAGCGGACACCACCCCGGACAGTGAGTTTGACGACCTCTGATGATGCTGTCGCCATTGCCTTGGGGTATGCGAGGGATGTGCTGGTGGGGTCAAGGGCAAACTGTCAGGACGTGGTGCAGGCGTGCCGCCAGTTTGCCGAAGACATAGCCCGCAATGACGGGCGTTATGTCATGGACGCCAACCGCGCCAACCATGTGGTCAGGTTTGCCCAGGCATTGCCGCACATCAAGGGCAAGTGGGCACGCACCATCGGCAAGGATGCCCGCATCCGGCTGGAGCCGTGGCAGGTATTTATCCTGGTTGCTATTTTCGGTTTTGTTGACCGCACCAATGGCAATAGGCGCTACCGTGAAGCGTACCTGAAGATTCCGCGCAAGAACGGCAAATCCACCATCGCCGCCGCCATTGGCCTGTACATGCTGACCGCAGACCGGGAGCCGGGGGCGGAAGTGTACAGCGGGGCGGGGACGCAGAAGCAGGCATGGGAAGTGTTCATGCCCGCCAAGCAGATGGCGAAGCGTTCACCCGGCCTGTTAAAGCGGTTTGGGGTGACGATCAAGGCCGAAAGCCTGGTGGTTGACAAGGACGGCGGCAAGTTTGAGCCGGTCATCGGAGATCCAGGCGACGGTTCCAGCCCCCACTGCGCCATCATCGACGAATACCATGAGCACCGCACTGACGGGCTGTACGACACCATGCGCACCGGCATGGGGGCGCGTGACCAGCCGTTGCTGCTGGTGATCACCACGGCGGGGGACAATGAAGGCGGTGTCTGCTACCAGTATGAGCAGGAATGCCGCGCCATCCTGCACGGGCAGGTGGAGGATGAAACCCGGTTTGTGCTGATGTACGGCCTTGACCCGGATGATGATTGGCAGAACCTTGCCAACCTGCCCAAGGCCAACCCCAACTACGGGGTATCGGTTAATGCCGAATTCCTTGAGGCTCAAGTGCGGACAGCCATCAGCACCCCACGCAAGCAAAACACCATCAAGCAGAAGCATTTCAATATCTGGACATCCGGCGCATCTGGCTGGATGGACATGGCGGGGTGGGACAAATGCGCAGACCCCGACCTGCTGGAAGCCGATTTCAGGGATGACGACCTGTATGAAGGGCTTGACCTTGCATCCAAGGTGGATGTGGCAAGCCATGTGCGGGTTTATGTGCGGCGTGGCAGGGATGGGCAAGACCACTATTATGTTTTCCAGACCAGCTATGTGCCGGAACGGGCAGTGCTGGATACTGAAAACGGCAACCGCTATTACGCGGGCTGGGTGGCACAGGAAGCCATCGTAGCAACGGCAGGCGAAGTGACAGACTTCACCGCCATACAGGAAGACATCATGGCCTTGCACAGGTACTGCACCCGGTCACGGAAGCTGGGTTATGACCCGTACAACGCCACCCAGATGGCGCTGAACCTGATGGAAGACGGTGCGCCGGTGATGGAAGTCCCGCAGACCACGCGCTACCTAAGTGAGCCAATGAAGTGGATTGATGCCCTGATACTGGCGGGACGCATCCACCACACGGGAGACCCTGCACTGCGCTGGATGCTGTCCAACGTGGTGACGCGGGAAGATTCCAACGGGAACCTGTTCCCGCGCAAACAGAACCGTGACCAGAAGATTGATGCGGCAGTGGCGATGATCACAGCTTTTGCCGGGGTGCTGGCCATTGAAGACGATTATGTTGATGTGACTGGAGTACAGCGATTTGAGAAAACGCACAGCCGCCCATCCCCGTAGGGGCAGGGTAAGGGCGCAAGGGCAGGAAGTCAGCATACAGGACATCCGCTCCCTGTCGGGTGCAAGCAGCATCCATGCCGGGGTGATGGTGACGCCAGAAACTGCCCAGACATTCAGTGCCGTGTACCGTGCGGTGCGGGTCATCGCGGGGACTATTGCCAGTATGCCATTGCGGGTATACGACACCGCCCGCGCTGATGTGCGCGTCAAT